>NZ_JBMDKE010000015.1:0-130456 GCF_057809555.1 Niveispirillum sp. FG156
CCCCGACAAGTGACTCCACCGATAAATGTCGGGGTTCGTTGTCGCTCACCCGCGACCTGCGGCGCTAAAATTCATTTCGATGTTGCATCCTAGCACTCCGGCTTGTAGGGATTCGGGGAAGGGCCTGTGAAAGGGGATAAGCCGGTGAATAAGAAGGACGAGGTCTACGAGTTGCTGGTCAGCCGGCTGGTCGGGGCGGAATACACGTTCGGACAGAAACTGTCGGTGAAGGAGGTGGCCGCCGATACCGGGGCCAGCCGCCAGCCCATCATGGCCGCGCTGAACCGCCTGTCGGCGGAAGGCTTCGTGCGCATCATTCCGCAGGTCGGATGCGAGGTGGTCAATCCCGACCGTGACCAGATCGCTGATTTCTACCTGATGTTCGAACGGATGGAGGGGCTGTTGGCCGAACTGGCCGCCGCCCGCCGGACAGAGGCGCAACTTAAAGAGTTGCGCGATATTCAGGCCCGCATCACCGCCATCGACTTCGCCCAGGCAGAGGCGGCGCAGACCTATCTGGAGCTGAACCGCGCCTTTCATCAACTGATCCATGACATGGCCCAATCGCCCTTCGTCGATGAGCGACAGAGCAGCAATTTCAACATGTCGGATTTCTTCATCAATCAGGCCATCGGCTTCTCCGCCTTCATGGGCGGGGCCGCGCAGGAGCATGAGGAGATCATCGATGCCATCGCGTCGAAATCGCCGTCGCGGGCCCGCTCCCTGTCGGAAAGCCACATTGCCGGCGTCGCGTCCGCCGTCGCATCCGGCTTGCGCGCCAAGTGGGCGCGATAACTATTCATTTTCTGAACTGACATGCTTGCATGCTAGTTCGCGATGTGTAACAGTATCCCCGTGATGAAGCGGGAAGGGCCGGAAAGGCCCAGCCGCTTCGCCAGACAAGGGGCCGGAATGATCGGCCCTTAACGAAATGCCGGCCGATGGCAGCGCCGGACCGGCACGGGGAGTGCGCCACATGCAAGATCATCCTGCCCAGGAACCGGCCTATGACGCCGACGCCCTGCGAACCAAATATCGTGCCGAACGGGACAAGCGCCTGCACCAGGACGGCGCAAGGCAGTATCTGGACGCCGCCGGCGAGTTCGCCCATTTCACCGATGATCCCTATGTCACGCCTGGCTTCACCCGCGACGCGGTGACGGAGGATGTGGACGTGCTGGTGATCGGTGGCGGCTTCGGCGGCCTGCTGACGGCGGCCAAGCTGTGTGACCGGGGCATCCGGTCCTTCCGTGTCGTGGAACAGGCCGGCGATTTCGGTGGCACCTGGTATTGGAACCGCTATCCGGGGGTTCGTTGCGATATCGAATCCTATATTTATATGCCGTTGCTGGAAGAAGTTGGTACCGTTCCGGTTGAGAAATATTCGACTGGGGCAGAGATTTTTGCCCACGCCCAGGCCGTTGGCCGGCATTATGGCCTTTATCCCCACGCGCTTTTTCAGACCAAGGTGCAGCGACTGGAATGGGATGAGGCGGCCTCTCGCTGGCTTATCTCCACTGATCGCGGCGATGTCATCCGCGCCCGCTTCGTATCGGTCAGCCAGGGGCCGCTCGCCAAGGTGAAGCTGCCGGGAATCCCCGGCATCAAGAGCTTCAAGGGCAAGATTTTCCATTCCAGCCGTTGGGATTACGACTATACCGGTGGCGATGCGTCGGGCGGTCAGGTGAAGCTGGCAGACAAACGCGTGGCCATTATCGGCACTGGTGCCACGGCGGTGCAGATCGTACCGTACCTGGCCGAACATGCGATGCAGCTGCTGGTCTTTCAGCGCACGCCCTCGGCCATCGATGTTCGCAACAACCGTCCCACCGACAAGGATTGGTTCAAGGCCCAGCCCAAGGGATGGCAGCGCCGCCGTATGGAGAATTTCCTGTCCATCATCAATGGCCGACCGCAGGGCGAAAACTTGGTGGGTGACCATTGGACCGACCTGTGGGAGCGCATGGGCGCCCTGATGGCACAGGGCCAGGGAAAGGTTGCCCCGCCCCAGGCCATGCAGCAGGCCGATTTCGAAAAGATGGAGCAGATCCGCGCGCGCGTCACCGAGACCCTGGGCGATGGTCCGGCGGCGGAGGCGTTGAAGCCCTGGTACAATTTCTTGTGCAAGCGCCCGCTGTTCAGCGACGAATATCTGCCTGCCTTCAAGCGCCCCAATGTCACGCTCGTTGATACCGGTGGGAACGGGGTTGAGGCGGTGACGGAAACCAGCGTCATCGTCAACGGCACCGAATACCCCGCAGACTGCATCATCTTCGCCACCGGCTTCGATGTCGGTGCAGCCGCGCACAAGGTCGGCGGGTACACGGTGATCGGGCGCGGGGGCAGGTCCATCGCGGAGAAGTGGCAGGGCGGCCTGCGCTGTCTGCACGGCACCATGTTCAGCGGCTTCCCCAATTTCCACGTCGTGGGCGGGGCGGAGCAAGGGACGACGGCCTTCAACTTCACGCACACGCTGGACATCCAGGCCACGCATGCCGTGGAGATCATCCATTACGGCCTGCGCAATGGCGTCGCCGCCCTGGAGGCCACGCCGGAGGCCGAGGAGCACTGGTTGGCCACCATCGAGGCCAGGCATGTGGATCACGAGCATTTCTATGAGGAATGCACGCCAGGATTCCTCAACAATGAAGGCGCTTTCAAGGACCGCCCGACCTATGTCGGCGGCACCTATGGCGGCGGGCCGCTGGAATATGAGGCCGTGATCACCGCATGGCGCGCGGAACGGCTGTCTCAGGATCTGGACATCCGCGTCCTGGGTCGCGGGGCGGAGTAGGGGCAGGCCGGCCAGCCGTAGGTCAGGTCGAGGCGTGAGCCGAGCCCTGACAGAATAAGCTTTAAGCCTGTCCTGTCAGGGCTCGCTTGCGCTCGACCTGACCTACAGTCTCTATATCCACAACTGACATTCTAGAATTTATCAAGTCCAATCCACCGGAGGATTGGCGAGAAACCCGACAATGATCAAAGAACGGGAGGAGGAAGCCATGTTTAGCCACAAGATGAAGGGTGCTGTCTGCGCAATGGCTCTGTTGATGCCGGCGCTGTCGCAAGCGGCGGAGACACAGGTAGCCCAGGCGGGTGACATGCTGGACGAGATCATCGTCACGGCCACCAAGGCCGGCGAGACGACGATGCAGAAGACGCCGCTGGCCATCAGCGCCTTTTCCGCCGACAAGCTGGACAGTTCCCTGGTCCTGAACGTCAAGGATCTGGTAGCGGTCACGCCCAACCTGTCGGTGGCGCAGGTGACGGCCAGCGCCGTCATCTATATGCGCGGCATCGGCAGTTCCAACGTGTTCGGCGGATCCGACCCCAGCGTGACGACGCAGATCGACGGCGTCTATATCGCCCGAGCCTTCGGCCAGTTCCAGGATTTCGTGGATATCCAGCGGGTGGAGGTGCTACGCGGGCCGCAAGGCACGCTGTATGGCCGCAACGCGGTCGGTGGCACCATCAACATCATCTCCAAGAAGCCGTCGGATACGGCCACGGGCAAGCTGCAACTGACCGTGGGCGACTATGAACGCCGCCAGGCGCAGTTCTATGTCAGCGGTCCCTTGGTGGAGGAGAAGCTGCAGGCCAGCTTGTCCGGCACCTATATCCGCCACGATGATTACATCGATAACATCCATGCCGCTGGCCAGCCGGGCACCAACAATGCCAATCGCGGTGGCGTGCGCGGACAGCTGCGCTTCGTACCTGCCGACAAGGTGGAGATGATCACCCGCTTCGATTACAGCGAAAGCGATGAGCGGTTTGACAGCTACAGCCACCTGCTGGTGCCCTTCCGTCCCGCCGGCACCAACCCGGCGCCGCAAGCCTCCAGCATCGTTGGCGACTATTCCAGGGTCGCGTTGAATTCGCCGCAGACCAACGACACCAAGCTGTGGGGCGTGGCGCAGGAGGTGAATGTCGACCTGTCAGACGAATTCGCCATCAAGTCGCTGACCGCCTTCCGCAAGAGCCGGTACAATCTGCTGGTGGACAGCGACGGCACCGAACTGCTGGCCCAAATCAGCAACCAGAATGAATGGTCCAAGCAGTTCAGCCAGGAATTGAACCTGACGGCCAATATGGACCGGTTCAGCGGCGTCGTGGGTCTGTTCTATTTCCATGACAAGACCAGCACCCTGCTGCAATCCACCAACTATGCCAGTCCCGTCCTGCCGCCGGCCAACGCCTTCTATATCCGCACCGAGCCCGACAGCTTCACCACCTCCTATGCGGCCTTCGCGCAGGGGACCTACAAGCTGACCGACGATCTGGGCTTTACAGCGGGCCTGCGCTTCACCCAGGATACCAAGCGGATCGAGCAGAATTTCAACCGTGTGTCGCTGGCCACCAACGCCTCCACCCCCGGCTTCCCCTTCGTCTATGAGCTGAAGCGGAAGTTTGACGCGGTGACCCCGAAATTCGGCCTCGACTACCAGGTGACCGATGACGTGATGCTCTATGCGTCGGCCACGCGCGGGTTCAAGAGCGGCGGTACCAGCATTTTCGCCAACAATGCCACCGACCTGTCCTTCGCACCGGAAACCATCTGGGCCTATGAAGGCGGCATCAAGAGCGACCTGTTCGATCGGCGCCTGCGCTTCAACACCAGCCTGTTCCATTATGATTACAAGGATTTGCAGGTACAGTCGCTGATCGCGCCCGGCGTGGTGGCCATCCGCAACGCCGCCAATGCCCGCGTGCGCGGCGTGGAGTTCGAGGTGACGGCCCGGCCTGTCGCGGGGCTGGAACTGGGTGGCAACCTGTCCTTCCTGGACACCAAATACCGGTCGTTCCCGACGTCCAGCGTACCGAACCAGTTGGTGAATTTCGTGGCGACGGACCCGCGCTACAACGCGGCCACCCGCACCTTCAATGCCACGGGCAACCATCTGAACGCGGCTCCCAAAAGCTCCCTGTCCACCTATGGTCAGTATAATGTCGATGTGGGGCCGGGCACGGCCTTTGTCCGGGGTGAGTATTTCCGGCAGAGCAAGGTCTATTACGATGCCTCCAACGCCGATATCTTCGCTCAGAAACCCTACGACCTGATCAATGCCTCGGTCGGTTGGAACAGCGATGAGGGTGGCTGGGGCGTGCAACTGGTCGGCAAGAACCTGGCCGATGAGCAGTATCTGATCACGGTTGCCGCCAACGGCCTGGTTCCCGCCGGTCTTGCCGGTGCCCCCCGCACCTGGGTCTTGCAGGTCTCCAAGAGCTGGTAGTCGTGGGGTGGCCCCGCAGCGGGTTCTTTCCCGCTGCGGGCCTTTCTTATCGCTGAACGGATGCCCAACCGGGCTGATGTATGGAAGGCGGCTACAGCCATGTGCTGTTCACCGCTACGACCTTTGGCAAGAACCTGGCCCGGTGCGTGGCGGCCCCGTTGACTGTCAACGTACGCTGGTGAATGCCGGTTTCGTACCCAACGATTATCAGGTCGGCCAGACCGGCAAGATGGTGGCCCCGGCATCCAACGCCTAAGCCCCTGACCTCGTAAGAGGTCAGGGGCTTATGTCCAAAATCGCTACCTGATAACCTCCGGCTACGGCGATCATTTCAATCCGCCCTCCCTGCTTCCAGGCAAGGTTACACGGTCGCGGAAATGTAGAGATTTGAGACGGATCGGTCGATCTTATAAAAGCTTGAAGTAATGGATGCGGTTGGCGCCGGGGATTTTTTCGGCGACCCCGACAAAGACATGTTTGGCCAGCCAGTCATAGGGGCCTGCCGGCACGTCGAATTTCGGGCAGACGCGCATGTAATATTCCGACGGGTCCACCGGTTCGTTGCGGGACATGCGTTCCGCCACTTCCGGCGTGTAGGCCCAGCGATAGCCACGGTTCTGGAGATAGATGATCGTCCCGTCATCCAGTTCCAGCAGATAGCGGGCATCGAAATCGATCACACCGTCGGGGCGCAGCAGCGGCCAGTCGCCGCCGCTCATCGGTACAACGCGTCCCTTGATGCCCGGCCCCTCAACCGTGCCGTCGGCGGCATAGATGGCCGCACGCGTCGCCCCCATCGTCGTGGGACGCAGCCAATGGGGCTTGGTCAGCGTGATGCCGATGGAGAAGGCGAATTCAAAGCGCGGGGCGAAGGGATGGGGTTCGGTCATGTTGTTTCCTTGTCAGACATAAGCGCGGTGGTAACGGCGGTGGCGGCATTCATTCAACGGAGATGAGGGGCACCAGAAGGTGTGAATCATAGGCACCCCCGGTTTTCACGACATGCTGTCCGCGATTGCGCAGATCCTCATGCCGCGCGAAGGCCAGGCCGTAGCGGTCCTGGTCATAGATGTCGCGCCCCTGCACCGTCAGGTGCAGACCCTCACCCGCCGCGAAGCGCACGGATGTGGGCCAGATCTCGATCTCCACCGGCACCGGGGCACCTGCCGGCAGGGGCACTTCCCGGTCATGGCGGTGAACGGGCTGCCAGGGGGTAGACCTGTCCATGTCCAGTTCCCGGTGGGAAACACGCAGCCAGCCCAGCGCCAGCGGCCCGTCATCGTAAAGCGCGTAGAAAGTGAAGGGCACGCAGTTGCCCGAACGGTCTATCTTGTCCAGCCCGACGAACAGGTCCATGTCGTCGGCCCCATCCGCCTGCACCCACAGGCGTACCTTGAAATGGCCGGTCAGCTCCGTTTCCCTGTCGAACACGATGTCGAAGCTGGCGCGCCCGGTCAGGGCATCGTACCGCGTTTCCGCCTCCTGCACGGGAGGGGAGGGATCAAGCGTGCCGTCGGTCGCATCCAGGTGGAACGGCTGATACTGCGTCCGGGCCAGGGGCCACTCGGCTTCATTCCGGAAAGCCCCCTCGCTGCCGGCCTCGCGCACCTGAAGACGCACGCGCGGCCATTGCAGGACGCCCGCATCCTGTCCTTTCAGGAACTGGTCGAAGAACTGGCGCTGCAAGGCCACATTTTCCGGCATGTAATAATGCCGCCATTTCTTCTGACCATGCACCAGCAGCCATTTCTGATCCGACGATATCTGCTTGTACGCCTCCAACGTGCCGCGCGTGTGCAGGCCGTGATCGGACCAGCTGGCCACGATGAAGGTGGGCAGGTCGATGGCCGCCAGGTCCAGTTCCTTGCTGCGCCAATAGGCATCGATCAGGGGATGCGCCCTCACATTGCCCGCCGTATCCTCTGTGCGGGTGGTGGACCAGTTCAGGCTCATGGTTGCGCGTTCGACGAAGTTGGTCTCGGGGATGCCGCCATGGAAAGCGAATTCCCGATACCAGTCGGAAAAGCCTTCCCACGGGTTCAGGGCTGCCAGATGCGGCGGCTTCAGCGGTGCGACCAGATATTGGATGCAGGCGAGGTAGGACACGCCCGTCATACCGACCTTGCCATTACACCAGGGCTGCACGCCCAGCCATTCGATCAGGTCGTAACAATCCTCCCCCTCGCCAATGCCGTTATGGCGAAGCTCCCCTTCGGAAAGCCAGGCGCCGCGCGGGTCGGGATAGCAGATGGCGTAGCCGTGGCGGCACCAATAGGCGGGGTCCGGCGCCTCAAACGCCGTGTGGCGGGAGTTCCAGCCATCCGCAATCCCTGCCGGCGGCCAAAGATTGGCAGCCTTGCCATGCTTGCCATAGGGGCTCCAGGCCAGAAGCACAGGCAGGTCACGCTCCCCCGCCGCCCCTTCCGGGCGGTAGAGATCGACATAAATGGTCACGCCATCGCGCATCCTGACCGGCAGATTACGTTCGAAGACCAGCCCATCTTCCACGATCCGCGCATAATCCTTTGGCGGCAGGGGCGGCTTATAAGGGTTCGTCGCCGGGTCGCGGCCCGGCAGCATCTTCAATTCGAAACTATCGGGCATGCCCGTCTCCGTCCCTTGTTTTTCGGCCCTGTCCGGTGGTCATCCGACCGCGTGGCCCTTCATTCATTGATTAATCATCATAATTCAAAATCACCCTCTTGCAAGAGCCGATCGACCGGAATATTGATTTCTCAATGAATCATGGGAGAACAAGATCATGAATGACGATCATCCGTTGGCCCTGCGGCACGAGCATGTGTTCGATATCCGCATCAATTTCGACCGCCGCTGGATGACGGGGCCGATCCATCCGGGCGGCCCCAATCATGGCTATACCTCGGTCGGAGAGGGATGCACCGTCAGCGGCCCGCGCCTGAACGGCAAACTGGTCGATCACAGCGGCGCCGATTGGCCCGCGGTCCGCGCCGACGGCGTGGTCGAACTGAACGCGCACTACATGATCCAGGCCGATGACGGGGCGCTGATCTATATCCGCAACCTGGGTTATGTGCATGGCCCCCTGCAACGGCCCGGCTACAAGCCGCTGACATCCTATTTCCGCTGCACCCCCTATTTCCGCGCCCCCGACGGGCCGCATGAATGGCTGAACCGCACCGTGATCGTGGGCGTGGGGCAGCGCCGGCCAAAGGTGAAGCCGGAGGATGATCCCGACCATTCGCTGTTCCGTTATTACGCCGTGCTGTGACCCGTGTGGCGGAGCAGCGGCCATGAATGATTTCAGCCAGCGCCAGCGGTTCGACTTCTATGTCGACGCCCTTAACTGTGACGATATGGAGGGTGTGGCCGCCTGCTATGCCCCTGATCTGCACATGACCGACGATCAGGTGGATCTGCGGTCGGGTGAAGCGGTGATGGCATTCCATCGCCGCTTCGCATCCCGCTTGGAATTGTTGAACTATGTTGACCGTCCGGGCCGGATCGCAGCGGAAATCCGGTGGACCCTGCACGCACGCGAGCATCCGACCGATCCCGTGGTGACGGGAGAGACACGAACCTGGACCAGTTTCACCATGATCGACATCGCTGACGGTCGCTTCACGCGTATCCGTTCGGCGCCGTGCAGGGCCGCCCCATGACACAGCCATCCACAAGCCCAGCCGATGCCGCCATCGCCTTTGCCCGCTATATCGCCGCCTTCAACGCAGGCGATTTTGAAACGGCCTGTTCCTACTATGCCGACGATATCCGCCTGACCATCGGCAATGGCCGCGCATTGCGGGGGCGGTCGGAAATTGTCAGCTTCTATACCGGGGTGCGCGCTGTCACCCGGCGTACCATCACGGTTCTGGATTGCTTTGCCAGTGAAAGCTTGCTGGCCGCCGAACTGGAATCCGAATTCCTGGCGGTTACCGATGTGCCGGACTTTACCTCCGGCCCGATGCGCCAGGGCGACCGGATGTACATCAACAGCTTCGCCTTCTACAATATCGACCAGGGCCGGTTCAGCTGTATCCGCGCGACCGTGTTCCGGCGGGTCTGGAAGCGGCACGCGGATTGTTCCTGAACGCCGGCGCACAGCACAGGAACCCTATCCTGGAA
Source organism: Niveispirillum sp. FG156 (assembly GCF_057809555.1). NCBI lineage: Bacteria > Pseudomonadati > Pseudomonadota > Alphaproteobacteria > Rhodospirillales > Azospirillaceae > Niveispirillum > Niveispirillum sp. FG156. The sequence goes on from NZ_JBMDKE010000015.1 coordinate 9,339, forward strand.
GGGAAAGAATGACGGATTTCCGGATCGCGCAGCAGGACATGCTGTTCGCCCTGCAGGTCGCCAACGCACCGGCGGAGGATCAGGCCGTGCTGCGCGATCTGCTGCCCCCGGTGGCCCGGCTGGCGGAAACGGAACTGGGTCCGCTTGATCCCGTCGGGGACCGGATCGGTGCCGCCTTTGCCGATGGAACGGTAACGATGCCACCGGGCTTCGTGGCTTTCTATCGCCAATGGGTCGAAGGCGGCTGGAACCTTGTCGATGTTCCGGAACGATGGGGCGGCCTTGGCCTTCCATTGTCAGTTGCCGCGCCCTTGATGGAGGTCTGGACATCGGCCTGCATGGCGTTCGGGTTGGCGCCGGTGCTGACCCAGGGTGCCATGGAGGTGCTGCTTGCCCATGGCGATGACGCCTTGCAGGCCGCCTGGATGCCGTCGCTGGCGGCGGGTACCTGCATGGCCACCATGGCCCTGACCGAACCGATGGCCGGGTCGGACCTGAACCTGATCCGCACGCGGGCGGAACGGGCCGGTGATGGCCGCTACCGGCTGTTCGGACAGAAGATGTTCATCACCTATGGCGACCATGATCTGACCGACAATATTGCGCATCTGGTGCTGGCGCGCCTGCCCGATGGGGCGCCCGGCAGCAGGGGGCTTTCGCTGTTCCTGGTTCCGAAATGGCTGCCGGACGCGGCAGGCGACCTGCTGCAACGCAATGATGTCCATTGCCTGGGCATCGAACATAAGATGGGCCTGCACGCGTCACCCACCTGTACCATGGGCTTTGGGGAACAGGGGGGTGCCATCGGCTGGCTGATCGGTCGGGAGCATCAGGGGCTTTCCTGCATGTTCACCATGATGAACCGTGCCCGCCTTGCCACCGGCCTGCAGGGCGTGGCGGTGGCCGCGCGGGCCACGCACGCTGCCGAAACCTACGCACGGCAACGGGTTCAGGGCAGTGCAAGCCGTGGCGGTGCACCGGCCCCGATCCTGGCCCACCCGGACGTGCACCGCATGCTGACCGATATGCGCGCCCGGACCACGGCCATCCGGCTGATCGCCTACAGCGCCGCAATGGCCATTGACCGGTCACATCATGCCGGCGATGCCGACCAGCGTCAGGCCGCCCTTGACCGCGCATCGCTGCTGACGCCAATCGTGAAGGCGTTTTGCAGCGACACGGCCATCGATGTCGCCTCCACCTGCATCCAGGTGCATGGTGGCGCCGGCTATGTGGAGGAGACGGGCGTGGCCCGGCACCTTCGCGATGTCCGCATCACCGCCATCTATGAGGGTACGAATGGCATCCAGGCCATCGACCTTGTCCAGCGCAAGATTGTGCAGGCCGGTGGATCGGCCATCCGGGCCCTGCTGGCGGAACTGCGCATGGAGGCAGGCGCGGCGGCCGCCACAGATGAACCGGCCTTGCGCGATTGCGTGCCGCTGCTGACCGATGCGCTGGATGCCATTGCGGGCACGGTCGACTGGCTGCTGGACAAGGAACGGACGGACGCCGACCGGCTGGCCGGTGCCACGCCTTTCCTGGACATGCTGGGCCGGACGTTGGGGGCGGCCCTGTTGCTGCGGGGGGGCATGATGAATCCGACCCCGGAAACGCCTGCCGATATCCACTGGCTCGCCCGCCATTTCTGCTGGACATATCTGGCCCCTGTCCCGGCCATTGCCCGGCTGGTCCGTCAGGGTGCAGCGCTGCTGCCGCCGGTTTCTGCATAGACACCATCTCTTCCGCCGTCGTCGATGTCCCCCATAAGGGGGACAGATGTTTTTCTTCCCCATCCGCATAGTTGGCCCATCGAACCGGGGACACACCCGGCGCCAAGGGATCGGGAGGGGGACGTGAGCGGATTGTCACCCACGGGCTATGACCTGCCCGTCTATGATTATGTAAAGCCACCGGAACTGTCGGGAACGGGCCGGGGCCGGTATCCGGTGGTCATCGTCGGTGCCGGTCTGGCCGGGCTGACGCTGGCCTGTGATCTGGCCAGCCGGGGCGTTTCGGCCATTGTCCTGGACGAGGATGACACGGTGGGCGTGCGCGGCGCGTCCAGCCGGGGCATCTGTTACGCCCAGAAAAGCCTGGAGATTTTCGACCGGCTGGGCATTTACCCGCGTATCCGCGACAAGGGTGTCACCTGGTCCGTCGGCAAGGTGCTGCGCGGCCATGAGGCGCTGTACCGGTTCGATCTGGCCGTGGGCAGCCGGTCGGCGCAGCCGCCCTTCATCAATATCCAGCAATTCTATGTCGAATGGTTTCTGGTCGACCGTATCCGGGAACTGGGCGTCACGGATTTGCGCTGGAAGAACCGGGTGACCGGCATCCGGCAGGATGAAGACGGCGCCGTCCTGACCGTGGAAACGCCCGACGGTTCCTACAGTTTGGAAGCTGACTGGGTGATCGACGCGTCGGGCCATGCCAGCACGATCCGGCATGCCCTGAGCCTGCACACCAAGGGGGAGTTGGGGGAGGATCGCTGGTGCATCTCCGACGTGCGGTTCCGCAAGGATTTGCCGGTGGAGCGCTGGACCTGGGTCGAAGCGCCGTTCAATGAGAACCGGGCCGTGTGGCAGCACCTGATGGCGGACGGCGTCTGGCGCATGGATTACCAGATGCTGCCCAATACCGATCCCCATGAGGCCAGCCGGCCGGAGGTGGCCGCGGCCCGGCTGCGCGACCAGTTGGGGCCGGATGTGGAATTCGATCTGGTCTGGGTCGGTGCCTATGCCTACCGCACGCAGCTGATGGATGATTTCCGGCATGGACGGGTATTCTTCATCGGCGATGCGGCCCATGTGAAAAGCCCGTTCGGCGCACGTGGCGGCAATAGCGGCATTCAGGATGCGGAAAACCTGGCCTGGAAGCTGACCCTGGTCCTGAACAGTCAGGCGCCGCAAGGGCTGCTGGACAGCTACAACACCGAACGCCGCCCGGCGGCGGTGGAGAATATTGCCGTCACCCGCCGGTCGGGCCGTTTCCTGGCCCCGCGCACGGAGGTTGAGCGGATGTTCCGTACCGCTGTGATGGATCTGGCGGTTGATCATCCCTTCGCCCGGCTGCTGCTGAATACCGGGCGGATGTGCGTGCCCTGTCATTATGGGGCCTCACCCCTGACCACCGGTGACGCAGGACAGGCCATGCCCAATCTCGCCCTGGGCAGCCGGTCGCTGGGCGGGATGCTGCGGGGGCAGGGGGCCGGCTTCCTGGCCCTCTGGTGCTCGCGCGATGGGGAGGATGGGTTGGGCAGTGCCCTGTCGCACCTGTCGCATGAGGGCTTGCCCCTGCATGTCCAGGGTGTCGGTGCCGATGACCGGCGGGCGCTGGGCATGGCGCCGGGGGAGGTGCTGTTGATCCGCCCCGACCTGCACCTTGCCGCCCGTCTGGCCGATGCTGATGGGGATCAGGTGCGCCGGGCCCTGGCGCGGGCCATTGGCTGGATATGAAACAGGGAGGAAACGATAACATGCGCACCACCCCCAACATTCCCGACCCAGATGCCTTTTACGAGGCCTTGCTGGACATGCATGCCGGGCTGCCGGCGGCGGAAAGCCACGCGCTGAACGCCCGCCTTGTCCTGCTGCTGGCCAATCAGATCGGTGACCAGGGCGTGTTGCTGTCCTGTCTTGAAACGGCGCGCGACACAAGCGCTGCCCACCGGAGGAATGATCCGTGACCCAATCCTTTGCGTCCGCCGCCGACAATATGCAGCAGACCCCGCAACTGGTCGAACTGGCCAGCGGCGTCTATGGCTATATCAGCGATTTCGACCCGAATTGCGGCTTCGTGGTCGGCCCGGACTATGTCGTCGCCATCGACACCCGTGCGACCCCCGCCCTGGCGCGGGAGATGCTGGCCGCCATCCGCAGCGTGACGGACAAGCCGGTGCGCTATGTCTTCCTGTCCCATTACCACGCGGTGCGGGTCATGGGGGCGTCGGCGTTTGACGGCGCGGCCCTGATCGCCAGTCAGGCGACGCTGGACCTGATCACCGAGCGCGGGCCCGATGATTTCGAGTCCGAAGTACGTCGCTTTCCCCGCCTGTTCCGGGGCGTGGAAGAAATTCCCGGCCTGACCTGGCCCGATCTGGTTTTCGATCAGGGGCTGACCCTGCGTCTGGGGGACCGGGACCTGCATTTCCGGCATCTGGGGCGCGGGCATACGGCGGGGGATTCCATCTGCTGGATACCGGATTGCGGGGTGCTGTTCTCCGGCGATCTGGTGGAAAACCGCTGCGGCGTCTATGCCGGCGACGGCTATGTCGCTGACTGGATCGACACCCTGGCCCGGCTGCGCGACCTGCCGGCCACGACCATGGTGCCGGGCCGGGGCGCCGCCCTGCGGTCACGCGACGCGGTGGTGGGTGCGGTTGAGGCGACCCAGGGTTTCCTCACCACCCTGCGCGACGTGGTCGCCCATGCCCATGCGCAAGGGGCCGACCTGAAAGCCTGCTTCAACGCGGCGGAACAGGTCATGACCCCGCTTTATGGTGACTGGCCGGTCTTTGCCCATGTGCTGCCCTTCGATGTGGCACGCATGCTGGAACAGTTGCAGGGCGGGCAGCACCCCACCCCCTGGACCGCAGAGCGTGATCAGGCCCTTTGGGCCTTGCTGCGGAGCTGATACTGATGCCGGGATCAGACGGGGCGCATCAGACGCGGCAGGTTGCGCAGGCAGAGCGCGAACAGTTCCGCCTGCGACGCGATGCCCAGCTTGTGATAGGCGCGCTTGCGCAGGGTGATGACCGTCGATGGGCGCACGCCCAGGTCGGCGGCGATCCCGTCCGTCTGGTATCCCAGCACGATCCGGCAGCATACGGCCAGTTCCCGCGTGCTCAACGTCTCGTCGGCCAGTTCGACCAGCCGTTCGACAAAGGGCAGGGTCCGCCCGGCATTGATGTCCGACTGCACGATGTAATGGGCGCAGTGCTGACGCACGATGCTGGTCAGCAGGGGCGTGATGGCGGACAGGAGATCGACCTCCGCATCCGTGAACGTCCCGGCGCGCAGCGAACGGTAGAAGTTCAGGTAGAAGGCCATGTCCGACGTGCGCCAGATATAGGACACCTTATCGACGATACCGACGGTCGTATAGAAGCGGCGCAGATAATCCTGCATGGCCACACGGGCCGGATCGTGCCGGCGGAAGATGACCTTGCGGCTGCTGGATATGCGCGACAATTCTTCGAAATTAGGATCGAACGCATGCAGGCCGGCGACATAGTCGCGCCCCAGCGACAGCACCGTCGCCCGGTCCTGCAGGCTGGCCCCGCCTACCTGTTTCAGCCCCGCTGCCTGCGAGTAGCAGAGGATGGTGCAATGGTCGACGGGGATCAGCCTTGCCACAGCCGCCAGCAGCGCATCGTCGAAACGGGGCCGGCCAATGGCGGCCACGGCCTCAGACAGGGCGCAAAGCCTGACCGCGATATCCGTCATCGCCGGGCCTCCCGGTGCGGCAGAACCATAAACCGATAAAGCCAGAGGGGGAGATGATGACACTGGAACTGGTGGTGATCGATGTGCGGCCCGGTGCGGCGATGGAAAGCCAGTCGGGGCTGCAGATGCTGCGCCCCCGTATCTATGGCGCCTTCGCCCGGCCACCGGGTGCGCGCACCGCCGCCCTGATCATGCATCCGACCAGCAATTTCATGGGCCATTACCTGCTGGCCCCGCTGGCGGCGCGCGGCATCGCCACCCTGGCGCTGAACTCCCGCTACATGGGTAATGATGCGGTGCTGCTGCTGGAACGGGTGATCCAGGATATGGGGGCCGGCGTCGCGTGGCTGCGTCGGCAGGGGTTCGACCGCGTGGCCCTGATCGGTAATTCCGGCGGTGCGGCCCTGTCGGCTTTCTATCAGGGGCAGGCGGAGAAGCTGACCATCACCGATACGCCGGCGGGCGACCCGGTCGACCTGCGGCCCGATGACCTGCCGCCGGCAGACGGCATCGTGCTGGCCGCTGCCCATCTGGGCCGGTCGCGCCTGATGGATACCTGGATCGATCCCGCCGTGGTGGATGAACATGATCCCATGCCGTCCTGTGCGCAGCTGGACATGTTCAACCCGGACAATGGCCCGCCTTACAGCGCCGCCTTCATGGAGCGCTACCGCACCGCGCAGCGCGCCCGCAATGCCGGGATCGAGGCCTGGGCGCGGGACCGGTTGAGCCAGCTGCGCGCACGGTCCGATGGCATGCGTGACGAAGCCTTCGTCATTCACCGCACCCTGGCCGATCCGCGCTGCCTGGACCCGTCCATCGACCCCAATGACCGTATCCCCGGCACCACCGTCTGGGGACCGCCTCATGCGCAGAACTATGCCGCCAACAGCATGGGGCGCTATACCTCGCTGACGGGATATCTCAGCCAATGGTCGCCCAGCAGCCGGGGCGACGGCCCGGCCAATCTGGCGCGTACCCGCGTGCCGGTGCTGCTGCTGGAATATACCGCCGATCCGTCGGTCTTCCCGTCTGACAATGCCATCTGGGCAGAGGCCGCGAAGGGCAGGGTGCAGCGTCACGCCATCAAGGGCGGCAACCATTATCTCAGCGGTCAGCCGCATCTGGTGGATGAGGTGGCCGACCATATCGCCGGCTGGTGCAACCGGCTTTGACACAGGAGACAGCGCATGCAGCCCCCCGTTCCCATCCAGGGCCTTCATCACTTCGCCTGGCGCTGCCGCGATGCGGAGGAGACACGGCATTTCTATGAGGATCTGCTGGGCCTGCCGCTGGTCCATATCGTGCGCAGTGACCATGTGCCCAGCACGGGCGAATATTGCCCCTATGTCCATATCTTCTTCCAGATGCGCGACGGCTCCTACATCGCCTTTTTCGACCTGGGGGATGATGTGGCGGCGGCGCCGTCGCCCAACACGCCGGCCTGGGTCAACCATATCGCCCTGCGTGTCGGCACAGTGGCGGACGTGGAACAGGCCATGGCCCGCCTGAAGGCGGCGGGGGTGGAGGTTGTCGGCATCACCGATCATCACATCATCCAGTCCCTTTATTTCTTCGATCCCAACGGCCTGCGTGTCGAACTGACGGCACAGAGCGTGTCGGACGAATACATGCAGGCGGCGGCCAAGACCGCCCATGGCGAACTGGCCCGCTGGGTCATCGAAAAGGCGACCCTATCCCACCACCCGTGCCACGAACCGGGCCAGGACGGGACCCAGCGCATCGACGGATGAATGGATCTGGTGGACGGGGCTGATATGGTTATGCCCCTCCAGCCAGTGGAAATCCGGCCACTTGCCCGTGGCGGCCACCCGGCGGGAGACCAGCAGGGCTGCCTGACGCTGGAAATCCGCCGGATCATTCTCCGATACGGTGAACAGGCAGGGCACGCTGGTTTCGGCCAGACCGTCGATGCTGGATTGGGCCGCAAAGCGGGAAGGGTCGGTGCCGAAATAGGCATCCTGATAGGGGTTGCGGGCCGCACTGGGCACATCATACGGGCCCGACAGCATGATGGCCCCCGCGATGGATGTGGCCGCCAATTCCGCAAAGCCTTGTCCACCGACATAGGAGGCGACATGCGCCGCGCCTGCCGATTGCCCCATCAGGATGATGCGGTCCGGATCGCCGCCATGGTTCGCGACCTCCGCCTTCAGCCAGGCCACCAGCCGCGCCACATCCTGCGCGCCCGCCGGCCAGGGATGGGCAGGGGCAAGCCGGTAGGTGGCGGTGATGCCCAGCCAGCCCTGCGCCGCCGCCCAGGCACCGACATTGTTATAGAAAGGCGCACCGGGCGCGCCCTTGTCACCGCCGATAAAACCGCCGCCATGCAGGAAGACCAGCACCGGGCGCCTTGCGTCACCACCGGCACCAAACAGATCCAGCCGGTGACGTGCGTCCGGTCCATAGGACAGGTCGCGTTGAACCAGGGCTTCATCGACAGGGGGCTGTAAGGGGGCGAAGAGCGCCATGGAACCCTGGATTTGTGCCACCGAGAACGCTGTGCCCAGGGCGCGGATACGGTCATGGAAGGAGGTTTGCATCACCAGGGGTCCTGCGACTGCACGCTGAAGGGTCGGCAATCGACGGGTGGCGGGGCATTGAAGGGGCGGGGGACCATGGTCCGGTCGCCCTTCCAGGGCACCTGATCCGCCTTTGTCCAGGCATTGACGTGCAGGCGATGAAATTTCCAGCTTCCATTGCGTTTGACCAGCCGGTCATCGCGCGTGCCGATGCCGAAGATGAAATTGGTGCCGTAATCGGCGTTGAACTGGATGATCTGGAAGAAGCAGCGCACGCGCGCGCCTTCCGGACGCGGGTCCATGATGAAATGGTTGAACAGATGCTGCCGACCGAACCACCAATGCTGCCGGTCATACCACAGGCCGCGCAGATGGGCGCGGATGGCGTCGCGGCCCTGGGCCTTGCCCTGCCAGAGATGATCGAACTCCCCATCCTCGGCGAACGTGTCCAGCACCTGCTCCTCATCGGCCAGATCCAGGCCCCAGGCATAGCGTGCGAAAAGCTCGGTGATTTCGGCGCGATCCTCGGCAGGCATCAAAGCCGGGACACCGCCCGGCCAGCAGACCTCGACCATCGATATCTCTCCTGGAAACGGCCCGCGCGCGCATCCAAGGCGCCGGGCGGAACAGAAGCCAGGGGTATCATCGATTCATTGATAGTTCAATGAACTTTTATATTGAAGGATCAATGATGTTTGAAATTCCCGCTTCGATCCATCTCACGTCTTGACCAGATGGGCCAGCCGTTCGCCGATGCGGGACAGAAGCTCATCCAGCACCACACGTTCCTCCGGCGAAAGATCGACCAGCAGCGATTCATGGAAGGCGACACGTTCCTTCAGCGTCGCCTTGTACAGCTTCTGTCCGGTCTTGGTCAGGTAGAGGATGGGCGTGCGCAAGTCGTTGGGATTCTCCCGCCGCCGCGTATATCCCCGTTCCTCCAGCGAGCGGGCGGCCCGGCTGACCTCTGCGCGGTCAACCCAGGCTAAGTCGGCGACCTGGCCCACGGTGCCACCGTCGGGCATGGTGCCCAGCCGGGCCAGCACGCGCCATTCCGCGTAGGTCAGTTCCCCGCGCTCCGCCAGCCGCCTGATTGTCAGGCGGTCGATCACCTTGGCGATCAGGGTTACGCGGAAGGTAGAGAACTGCAGATTGGAGACATTCCATCCCGGCAGCTCAAGCTTGGCGCGGGCCGGCACTGCGTTTTCCGCGCCGGGCACCTCGCCCTCCACTTCGCCGCTGGCCGGGCTCGCGTCCGATCTGGCCTGCCGTTTCATATGTCTTCTTTCATCCCGATGATGTGTCAGCGAAGGCTGATCCGATCCATTGTTAGTTGATCATTCAATGTTATTCCAGCGTTCTGGCAGCGCGCCAGCACCATCGGACTGCAACGCCGACATTTTGATGCTACATGCTCAAGAGGGCTGGCGCGAAACCGGGACAGGCGATATTATTGATTCCTCAAAGACTGGTCGGAGCGCGCGGCCCCTTAACCCGTGCGTATACAGGCCGGCATCCCCATCATAAAACCTTGCCGGATCAAGGTCCGGCGCCCTTGAGGGAGGGAGCGCAGCTTCATGTCGGCGTTCGACGTCCAAAACTTCATCGACCAGCGCAAGATCGGTTTTCCGCAATGCCTTGTGCTGGCGCTGACCACGCTGGCCATGTTCATCGACGGGTTCGACATTTTCATGGTGGGCAAGATCGCACCCGCCATCGCCGGGAATTTCGGTGTTACACCGGCCAGTATGACCATCGTTTTCGTCCTGCAACAGACCGGGCTGGCCATCGGCGCCTTCGTCATCAGTCCGCTGTCGGACTATTACGGGCGCAAGCGGATGCTGATCATCGCCTTCATCATCTTCGGCGTGCTGACGACGATCACCGTCTTTTCCACGTCGCTGATGATGGTGGCCATCCTGCGCGGCCTGTCGGGCCTGTTCCTGGCCAGCGTCGTGCCCACCACCATGGCGCTGCTGGCGGAATTCACGCCCAAGCGCTGGCGCTCGCTGTTCATCGCCATCGGTATCGCGGGTTACAGCGCCGGCAGCGCGGCTGGTGCCGCCATCGCTCTGCTGGTCCCGCATTATGGCTGGGAAAGCGGCTTCTGGGTGGGCGGGCTGATGCCGCTGGTCATGGTGCCGGTTCTGTTGCTGTTCCTGCCGGAATCCCTGACCTACCGCGTGGGCCGTGACCCCAGCCATCCTGCCATCGCCCGCACCATCCGCTGGATGGACCGCAGCCTCGTCCTGACGGGGGAAGAGCGGTTCGTGACGGCGGAAACCGGCGGCAAGAAGGTGAAGGCCCATGTCATCGACGTGTTCCGCGATGGGCGTGCGCGCACCAGCGCCATCCTGTTTGCGGCCTGTGTCCTGTCCATGGGTAATATCGCGCTGCTGGCGGCGTGGCTGCCCACCTTCTTCCAGGAAATGGGCGGCATCACGATCCAGCGCTTTGCCATCGTTTCCATGACGGGCTTTATCGGCGGCATGGTCGGCACTGTGACCATCGGTTTCCTGATGGACCGGATCGGGGCCACCCGCCTGATTCCGCTCTATTATATCGGGATTGCGGCGACCCTGATCCTGATGGGCCATGTGCCGTTCGGCACCGTGGGCTTCGTGCTGCTGCTGGTCTGCTGGAGCTTCTGTCAGTCGGGCGGACAGGCAGGGCTGAACATGCTGATGACCCAGATCTATCCGACGGCCCTGCGCAGCACGGGCGTGGGCTGGGCCGGCGGGGCAGGCCGTATCGGCGGGATCATCGCCCCGCTGTTCGGCGGCATGGCGCTGGCGTCGTCCTTCACGCTGGAGGTGACGCTGGCCATGATCGCCATCCCGCCGGTTGCTGTGGCCCTACTGGTATTGCTGCTGAAGCCGATCCGCCGCGATGGCGCACCGGCGGCAAAGCCCGCCGTAGCGTGACATTTCCCGGTTTGGCGGTATCCGCCGCCAGACCGGGGCAAACCTTCAACGGCTGCGCAACCTTTCCCCCGGCACCCAGGTGCCATGGAAGGTGGTCCGTACCCGCATCGGCATGTACAGCCGGGCCACCGGCCCCGCCGCCACATCCTGTGCATCCAGGATCGCCAACTCGCTGAGGTTGGTTTCCAGCCGGTTGACGATGACCAGCAGCCAGCCATCCCCCTCCGGCGCGCCGGGATAACGGGCCACGAACTGTGGTTCATGGACGGAGGCACCAGGGCCGGGATGCCAGCGCGTGACCTCTCCGCTGCGCAGGTCGACGCAGCCGATGGCCGACGACCCGTCCGGGCCACGCCCCACGATCAGGAAGCCGTGGCGGCATTCCTGTCCCTGGTAGCGGTCATCGGTGCGCGGCATCTCACCCGGTGTGTTGATGATGCGCCGCCGCGCGAACCCGTCCCCGTCGCTGGTCAGATCGAAGCTGAGGCGCGACAGAAAGGGTGGGCAGCCTTCGACATGCTGTCCATCAGGTGTGGGGAAAAACGGGAAACAGTTGCCGTCGTAATAGCATGTATCCAGATGGATCGTGCTGCCTTCCTCCCAGGCGTTCATCATATGGCTGAGGCAGCCGGCGGGGCCCCGGAACCAGCGTATATCCTCCTTCGTGCCGCCACGCTTCACCAGGGCCACCACGACCTGTTCGTCGGGATGCCATTCATAGAAGGTGCCGCCGCGCTTCAGGTTTTTCACATCCGTGATCAACGGCATGAAGGGGAAGATGGCCCAATTGGGCGTCACCGCGAAATCATGGACAAGTGAGGCATAGGGCATCTCAAACCAGATTTCGTCCAGGATGCGGCCCTGGTCATCGATATCGTAGAACACGATATCCCGCGTGCCGTCACCGCGCGCCTGATAGGAATAGGTCAGCAGGCGGCCATCGTCGGGATACCATTTCGGATGCGCCGTCAGGGATGTAGCCCGAACCTTGCCGCCGAAATCATAGCGTCCGATAGGGTCCAGCGTGTCGCGGTCCACCTCGAACGGCAGGTCATCCTCCTTCAAGACCAGAAGGCGTCCATCATGGAAGATCATATTGGTGTTGGCCGTGCCGCCGCTGACATCCTTGACCGACGGGTCATCGGTGAAGCGGTTGCGATAGAGGCCGAACAGCGATCGGCCAGCCTTGGCCTGCGCCATGTAACGGTCATTGCGGACCCAGCGGCTGCGGTAGGAAACGACGCCGTCCTTGATGCGGAACATGTGCGCCATGCCCTCGCCATCGATGAAGATATCGGTGCCCAGCATGGGGGGATATTGACGGTCTGGCCCGGCCCGGTACCAGGTGCCGTCCAAGCCGGCGGGTACCGTCCCTTCGATCAGTTCCAGCCCCTCGACCGTTGATTCAAGACGCAGCGGCTTTGCCCAGCCGTGATAGGCCGGGATATCGGGAAAACGGACTTCCATTGTTTTCTCCCCTCGGGGCAATCGCGGGTTCACGGGTGACCGTGATTGGAACGGGATTGCGGCCCGCAGCAGCCCAGGGACAGCCCCGGACACAACGCGAATCGCGGCCCCAATGTGATTGGTCATTGAATGATCAATATTATGGTCCCGCTGTCAATGTGCAAAGCCCGGAATTTCAGTCCATCGGTGGCAAAGCCGGAAAGGCCGGACATAACCGGCGCCGTTTCTGCGCTGGAAGTCGAACGTCCACGACCCCAATGTCCGGACAGCCTTTAATTCAGTGGCAGGTGAGAGCGGGATCGCATACCATTGGATGCGAAGGCGTGATGGAGAATTCGATAAAATATCAAATTAATACAATGTGTTGATTGGGGCCGTTCAATCCGCCTGTACCCGCAGCCCGTCCAGAAAAGCCAGCCCCACACAGAACCATGCAGGTGTGAGCAATTTACCCGATCAACCACTTGCCAAGGCGCACATCATTGAGCTATCAATAATCTCATTGATAAATCAACAAGCGCTCGCGCCGCCGTGTCCCGTGTCTATCCGGCGCAGCGCAGGGGGAGGAAATCCACATGAGGCATTCAACGGCGCACCGGCTGACCGGCGCCAGCATCCTGGCCGTCCTTGCCGCCCTGGCCAACCCCGCCACCGCACAGGACGCCGCCGGCGCGCCGCAGACGCTGGACTCTCTGGAAGAGATCATTGTGACCGGCACGCGCCTGCCCGTGACCGGTTTTGCGGCCCCGACGCCGGTGACGGTGGTGGGCGAGGTGGAGTTGCAGCGCCAGGGCGTTTCCAATGTCGCCGACATGCTGAACACCCTGCCTTCCTTCCGTCCGCAATCCACGCCGGCCACCGTCGGCATCTTCTCCAGCAATGCCGGCGCCAATCTGGCCGACCTGCGCGGCCTGGGCGCGCAGCGCACGCTGGTCCTGGTCAATGGCCGCCGCTTTGTCGCCAGCACCATCGCAGGCAGCGGCAATTCCCCGTCGGGTTCCGTCGACCTGAACCTGATCCCGACCGTCCTGATCGAACGCAGCGAAGTGGTCACCGGCGGCGCCTCTGCTGCTTATGGCTCTGACGCGGTGGCCGGTGTCGTCAACGTCATCCTGAATACCAGCCTGCAAGGCGTGCGCGGCAGCGTGCAGTATGGTCTGTCGCAGGAAGATGACAATCGTGAAGTCTATGCCACCCTGGCCGGCGGCACCGACTTTGCCGATGGTCGCGGCCATGTCGTGATCGGCGGCGAATATTCCAACAACAAGGGCATGGGTGACTGTTACAGCCGGTCCTGGTGTGCCGAAAGCTACAATACCATTTCCAACCCCACGCCGCAGACCAACGGTCTGGCGCGTCAGATCCTGCTGCCCAATGCCCGCACGGCAACATCGTCCTTCAACGGCCTGATCACCACGGGCGCGCTGCGCGGGATTGAGTTCCGGCCCGACGGCAGCTATTTCAACCATGATTACGGCACCTATTACGCCACCGGCCCCGCCTTCTCCAATGGCGGCCTGTTCCAGTCGGGCGGCAGTGCCGATCCTGTCAACGGCTTCTACAATAACTTCCCGCTGGTGGCGCCGGTCGAGCGCTATTCCGGCATGATGCATGCCAAGTATCAGGCCACGGACAGTGTCGAACTGTTCATGGAGGCCTCCTATGGCCGCGCCAACGCGGAAACCATCGGCGCGTCGGCCCGCAATACCGGCAACATCACCATCCAGCGTGACAATGCCTATCTGCCGGCGGCCCTGCGCGCGCAGCTGGTGACGGCCAACCAGACCAGCTTCTCCTTCGGTCGCGTGTCTAATGATATTGGCCCGCCGGTGGCGGAGGTGGAGCGCGAGACCTATCGCCTTGTCTCCGGCGCCCGTGGTGATTTCAGCGATGGCTGGCAGTGGGATGCCTATTACCAGTATGGCCGCACCAATTACGAACAGGAAACCCGCAACACCCAGATCACCGACAATTTCGCCCGCGCGGTGGATGCGGTCGATCAGGGCCTGTTCCAGAATGGTGTCGCCAACGGCAATATCGTCTGCCGTTCGACCCTGACCACGCCGACCAACCCGCTGGTGGCGGGGTGCAAGCCGCTGAACCTGTTCGGGCAGAACCGCTTCTCGCCAGAGGCTGTTGCCTATGCCTATGGCACGGCCTGGCAGAAGACGCACCTGATCCAGCAGGTGGCGTCGGCGAACGTCTCCGGCACCGTTGCGGAACTGCCCGCTGGCCCGGTCTCTTTCGCGACGGGCGCGGAATACCGTGTGGAAAGCGTGGCCGGCAGTGCCGACCAGATTTCATCGGCCCTGCGCTTCATCACCAGCTCCGGCCAGGCCATCTCTGGCCCGAATATCAAGGTCAAGGAAGGCTATGCCGAACTGGGCGTGCCGCTGCTGAAATCGGTGCCGTTTGCCGAAAGCCTGTCGGTCAATGGCGGCGTCCGCCTGACCGACTATTCGACCAGCGGTTCGGTCTGGAGCTGGAAGGCCGGCCTGTCCTGGGAACCCACGGATTTCCTGCGGGTGCGCGGCACCCGGTCGCGTGACATCCGGGCGCCCAACTTCTTCGAACTGAACGCCCCGGCCAGCACCAGTTTCCAGTTCCTGACCGACCCGCGCACCGGCGGCAGCGCCCTGACCTCCGTCGTGTTGAGCGGCAATACCAAGCTGCGCCCGGAAATCGCCAAGACCTGGACGGGCGGTGCTGTCGTCACCCCCATTGATGATCTGCAATTCTCCGCTGATTATTTCGACATCAGCCTGGATGGTGCCATCACCACCCTGGGCGGGCAGATCATCATCAACCGCTGCAATGCCGGCGCGACCGATCTTTGCGCCCTGATCACCCGCAATGCGGCGGGCACCATCACCAGTGTCAACAACGCCAACCTGAACCTGAACACGCTGAAGACGCGTGGCGTGGATGTCGAGGCCCGTTACAAGATCGCGCTGGGGGAGGGGGACCTGACCCTGCGCGCGCTCGGCACCTATCTGTTCGATCTGATCACCATCGATGCCACCGGCGCCTCGGTCAACCGGGCCGGCATGAACGGGTCGCCCACGTCGCAGCCGTCGGGCCTGCCGACCTTCACCGGCACGCTGAGCGCCACCTACGCCCAGGGTGATTTCAGCGGCACCCTGACCTCACGCTATATCTCGCGCGGTGTCTACAACGCCACACTGATCGGCCCGCACCAGTCGGGTTACAGCGCGACGGCGGCCAACAGCATCAGCGACAATTATGTCGGCGATTACTGGCTGTTCAACCTGAATGCCCAGTATGACCTGACCTTCAACGACACCAAGGTGCAGCTGTTCGGCATCGTGAACAACCTGTTCGACCGCGATCCGCCCAACGACCTGCCGTCCAGCTTCGGTGTGACCAACCCCGTCCTCTATGACAGCATCGGGCGTACCTTCAAGGCCGGCTTCCGCTTCTCCTTCTGATCCAGCCAGGGGAGGTCGCCAGACCTCCCCTCACTTCCGGTTAAGAAAGTGGAGCCGATATGACCTCTGCGGTACAGAAGGCGACCGATGATCCGCTGTTCGGACGCGGCTATCGCGCGACCCTGCTGGTGTTGATCCTGCTGGTATCGGCCTTTGCTTATGTCGATCGGGTCATCGTTCAGACATTGGCGGAACCGATCAAGAAGGATCTGGGGCTGACCGATTTCCAGTTCGGGTTGCTGGGCGGCCTGGCTTTCGCCATTCTTTATTCCACGCTGGGCCTCCCCATTGCGCGACTGGCCGAACGGCGCGACCGCGTCACCATCATTTCCGTGTCCGTCGCCGTCTTTTCGGTGATGAGCCTGCTGTGCGGCATGGCGACCAATATCTGGACGCTGTTCTTGTGCCGCATCGGCGTCGGCATTGGGGAGGCGGGGGTGCAGGCACCTTGCACGTCCCTGATCGGCGACCATTTCCCGCCGCATCGCAGGGGTTTCGCCTTGACCGTGATGCGGCTGGGTGCCCCGGTGGGGGCCTTGCTGGGTTCCGTCGTGGCGGCCTGGCTGGCGCGGGATTATGGCTGGCGCGTGGCCCTGATGCTGGTCTGCGCACCGGGCCTGGTGGTGGCGATACTGTTCCGCCTGCTGCTACGCGATCCGCCGCGCGGGCATAGCGACCGGCTGGCCGGGGGCAATGTCGCCGCATTCGCCGCCACACCGCCCCGGACGCGTGAAGTGTTTGCGCAGATGTTCCGCCGCCCGGCCTTCCGCCACATGCTGGCCGGTCTGGCGCTGGCCAGCATGGCCTTGTTCGCGGGCGGGGCCTTTACCGCACCCTTTTTCATGCGCGTTCATGAATTGCCGCTGACCACCACGGCCTTCTATGTCGCGATCCTCAGCACCACGGCATCGACGGCGGGCATGAGCCTGGGTGGCTTCGGCATCGATTTCATCGCAAGGCGTGGCAAGCGCTGGTACGCGCTGCTGCCCTGCCTGGGCATCGCCATCAGCGTGCCGCTCTATCTGGCCGGTTATGGGCTGGACAATCATGTCGCGGCGGTGACCCTGATCACCATCGCCGGGGTATTCCTGTTCTTTCATTCGGTGCCGACGCTGGTCGCCTTCCAGAACATGGTGGCGCCGCAGCAGCGGACCACGGCGGCCTTCGTCTATTTCTTCGTCTCCACCATGGTGGGCGTGGGTTTCGGTCCGCCCTTGCTGGGCCTGCTCAGCGATCTGTTTGCCGGCGCCTCGGGGCTCACCGACGCGGCCGCCGCCTCGGCCATCGGGGTGCGCAGCGCGCTTTTGGCCAGTGTCGGCCTCTATGCCTGGGCTGCCCTGCATTACGGGCTGGCCGCCCGCGCCATCGCGGCGGAGGATCGCCCATGACCATCCGTCCTGACATTCTGCATGCAAGGGGCACATCATGAAGTTTCCAAACACCCCCAACTTCACCGGTTTCTTCGCCCCGTCTGGTGTGGAGGCGGAGGTCGGCCATCTGCCCGTGCTGGATGGCGCCGTTCCCGCCGACCTGGATGGCAGCTTCTACCGCGTGGCGCCGGACCCGCAATTCCCGCCGCTGGCCGGCGACGATATCTGGTTCAACGGCGATGGCATGGTGACGCGGTTCCGCTTCAAGGACGGCAATGTCGCCCTGCAGCAGCGCTGGGTCCGTACCGACAAGTTCACGCGGGAACGTGAGGCAGGCCGCGCCCTGTTCGGCGCCTACCGCAACCCCCTGACCGATGATGACAGCGTACAGGGGGAGGTGCGCGGCACCGCCAACACCAATGTCGTCGTTCATGCCGGCAAGCTGTTCGCCCTGAAGGAGGACAGCCCGCCCGTGATCATGGACCCGGAAACGCTGGAGACACTGGACCCGACCTATGATTTCGGCGGGGCCATGATTTCACAGACCTTCTCCGCCCATCCCAAGATCGACCCGCGCACGGGTGAGATGCTGAGCTTCGGCTATGCCGCCAAGGGCCTGTGTACCCGCGACATGGTCTATTACACGATCAGTCCGGAGGGGAAGATCACGAACGAGGTTTGGTTCGAGATCCCCTATTACTGCATGATGCACGACTTCGGGTTCACCGAGAATTACGTCGTCTTCCATGTCGTGCCCATTGTCGGTTCCTGGGAACGACTGAAGGCCGGCCTGCCGCATTTCGGCTTTGACCGGGGGCGGCCCGTGCATCTGGGCGTGCTGCCGCGCAATGGCAAGGCGGCGGATATCCGCTGGTTCTCCGCCCCCACCTGCTTTGCCAGTCACGTCATGAATGCGCATGAGGATGGCAGCAAGGTGCATTTCGATGTGCCGATGGCGAAGGGCAACATGTTCCCTTTCTTCCCCGATACCGAAGGGGCGCCGTTCCAGCCGCATGAAGCCGCCGCGACCATGACGCGCTGGACCGTCGACATGAGTGCCAACAGCGACGACATCCATATGGCGCCGCTGGCCAATCTGGTCGGCGAGTTTCCCCGCATCGACGACCGTTTCGCCGGTCAGAAGAACCGCTATGGCTGGCAGCTGGTCCAGGACATGACCAAGCCCGTGGACCTGCCGGGCGGGCGCAGCGCGTCGGGCCTGATGATGAACACGCTGGGTCGCATCGACCTGGAAACGGGGGAGACCGATACCTGGTGGATCGGTTCCACGTCCTCCTTCCAGGAACCGGCCTTCATCCCGCGCCCCGGCTCCAACGCTGAGGGCGACGGCTACATCGTGGTGATCGAGAACCGGCTGGTGGAGCACGCCTCCCGGCTGCTGATGTTCAACGCCCTCAATCTGGCAGCCGGCCCCATTGCGACCATCGGCCTGCCTTTCCGTATCCGTCAGGGACTGCATGGCAACTGGGTACCGGCCCAGGCCAGCGCCGCCTGATCTCCCCTTTGCGCGACCGAAAGGTTTGCGCGACCGAAAGGATCAATTTTGGTTGACCAGACTTCCGCCGACTATCCCAAACTCGGCATGTATATCGACGGCGAGTGGATCATGCGGGCCGACCGCACCCATGCCGTCATCAACCCGGCCAATGGTGAGACGCTGGGCGAATTGCCGCTGGCCGGTGCCGCCGATCTTGACCGGGCGCTGGCCGCCGCCGACCGCGGCTTTCGCAGCTGGAGCAAGACATCCGTCGATGAACGGGCGCGCGTGCTGCGTGATGCCGCCCGGCTGCTGCGCGAACGGGTCGAAGTCATCGCCCGCAATGCCACGCGGGAGGAAGGCAAGACCCTGGCCGAGACGCGGATCGAGACCATCGCCTGCGCCGGTCTGTTCGATTTCTATGCGGAGGAGGCGCGCCGGGTTTATGGCCGGGTGCTTGTCCGCCCGGCTGGCCAGCGCTCGCTGGTGATGAAGGTACCGGTGGGACCGGTGGCGGCCTTCGCCCCCTGGAACTTCCCCGTCCATAATCCGGGCCGCAAGCTGGGCGCCCCCATCGCCGCCGGCTGTTCGGTGATTCTGAAACCGGCGGAGGAGGCCCCGGCCTCGGCCATGGCCGTGGTCCAGGCGCTGATCGATGCCGGCTGCCCGTCCGATATCGTGCAGCTAGTCTTCGGCGTCCCGGATGAGGTGTCGCGCCATTTGCTGGCCAGCCCGATCATCCGCAAGCTGAGCTTCACGGGATCGACGGTGGTCGGCAAACATCTGATGCGGCTGTGTGCCGACACGATGAAGGTCACGACCCTGGAACTGGGTGGGCACGCGCCCGTGATCATCTTTGATGATTGTGATTTCGACCGGACGGTGGAGATGCTGGCCAACAGCAAGGTCCGCAATGCCGGTCAGGTCTGCGTCTCTCCCACCCGGTTTTATGTCCAGGAGGGCATCTATGACCGGTTCGTGGAAGCCTATGCGCAGCGCATGGCGAAGATGAAGGTTGGCGACGGTCTGGCCCCCGACACCAATATGGGGCCGATGGCCAATGCCCGCCGCCCCGCCGCCATTGCCGACCTGATCAAGGATGCCGTCGGCAATGGCGCCCGCATCCGGACGGGTGGGGAGGCCATCGACGGCAAGGGCTTCTTCTGGCAGCCGACGGTCCTGTCCGATGTGCCGGTCACTGCCCGCATCATGAATGAGGAGCCGTTCGGCCCCGTGGTCGTCGCAACGCCTTTCGCCACGCTGGACGAGGCGGTGGAACAGGCGAACCGACTGCCCTATGGCCTGGCCTCCTTCGCGTTTACGGAGAATGCGCGCCGCGCCAACCTGATCGGCGATGCCATCGAGGCGGGCATGGTGGGTATCAACACCACCGCGCTGGCCGCGTCCGACGCGCCCTTTGGCGGGGTGAAGGAAAGCGGCCACGGTTCGGAAGACGGGCCGGAAGGCCTGGCCGCCTGCCTTGTCACCAAGACCATCCATCAGCATTGAAGACAGGGGTCGATCATGACCATGCCCAAGACCGGCGGCGCCCAGGGCTATCTGCGCATCGCGACCGAGGAAGCCTTCACCACGCCCGAACTGATCGCGGCTTTCCGTGAGGAACTGGCGGCACCGGATGTCGATCCCGGCTTCCTCAGCCTGATCGGCTATTACCTGGACCACCCGGCGGAACGGCCACGCTTCGTGGCCAACGCCCTGATGGATCTGGGCGAACAGCGCATCGCGCATATGGATGAACGCGGCATCGACCGCCAGATTCTGGGCCTGACAGCACCCGGCACCAATGTCATCCGCAATGCCGACCGCGCCACCATGGTGGCGGAAACCGCGAATGACCGGCTGGCCGAAGCCATCGCCAAATACCCCACCCGCTTCAGCGGCATGGCTGCCTGCGCCCCGCAGAACCCCAAGGCGGCGGCGCGGGAAATCGAGCGCGCCATCGGCAAGCTGGGCCTGTCCGGCGTGCTGATCAACAGCCACATCCTGGGCGAGTATCTGGACAATCCCAAGTTCAGTGAGGTTCTGGAAGCCATTGAGGCGATGGATGTCCCCCTCTATATCCACCCCAATACGCCACCCGCATCCATGATCGGCCCGCTGCTGGAGGCCGGCTTGGACGGGGCGATCTTCGGCTTTGGTGTGGAGACGGGCATGCATGCGCTGCGCATGATCACGTCAGGCGCCCTGGACCGGTTCCCCAAGCTTCAGATCGTGATCGGCCATATGGGTGAGGCCCTGCCCTTCTGGCTCTATCGTCTGGATTTCATGCATGGGGCCGGCGTGCGCACGGGCCGCTATGAAAGCATGAAGCCGCTGAAGAAGGGCAAGGTGTCCACCTATCTGCGTGAACATTTCCACATCACCAATTCCGGCATGGCCTGGGAAGACGCGATCAAGTTCACGCAGAAGGTAATGGGCGATGACCGCGTCCTCTATGCCATGGACTATCCCTATCAGTGCCCGGTGGAAGAGGTGATAGCCATGGACGCGATGGACATGCCGCTGGAGGTGAAGCGGAAATTCTTCCAGACCAATGCGGAAAGGCTTTTCAAGATCAACCCGTCGCCGGCGACGGTAACTCCCTGACATTCTCTCGCCGCCAAGGGCGTTCCGGCGCAGCGTACGGCGCGTGGAACGTAACTCCATCCGAAGGGCCTACAGCCTGTCAGGCGCTCATGGAAACACCTGACAGGCTGTAGGTGTGCGACCCTGCCGCCTCATGGCATGTTCTTTTTCCTCACCGTCCATTTTGAATCTTTGCAGAGCCTGCAGTCGGTGCCGGTAAAGGTGGCGCTGGCCTTGTCGATATTTTTCAGATGCCAGTTCAGCCAGTCGATGACGGCTGAACCCATCGCGCCGCCGCCTGCCTCTCGCCAGGTGCCGCCATGCCCGACATCCAGGTTGCCATTGAAAATGGGCAGGCCTTGAATGGCGTCGAAATCGGTCTCCGCACTTTTATAGGCCTGATCCTTCGGGCCACCGATCAGGTAAAGCACCGGGGTGTGGAGCTTGAGCAGGTCGGGTCCGGTGGCGGGCACGACGCCGGATGGCTGCCGGATTGTGCCATCAGGGTTGGGAATACCCCCCCGGATAATACCGCTGTTCAGGACGACCACGGTTGACACCCGTTTGTCCCCACCCGCCGCGATGGCCTGAAGCCCGCCGCAGCTCTGTCCCATCACGGCGATCTTCTTCGTATCGAGACGACCGAAATAGGGGCTGCCTTTCCGGTCATTCTCGGCAATCGCCCAGTCGATGGAACGGAACATCTGATCGGTATTATTCTGCGTGCGCGGAAGGTCCCGCATGCTGGCACCGGATTCCAGCGCCTGATTGATGGGACCGCCCGCCAGCACCAGATAGCCCTGTGCCGCAAGCTCGCTCAGGAATGTCTTGAAGGCGTTGCCGATATCGGCACAGCCGCCATTGCCCCAGGCGATGATGGGCAACTTGCCTTTCACCGCCGACAGGTTTGCGGGGCGGTACAATGTGTGTGCTGGCAGGCCGGCATCCGCCTCCATCACCGCTGCGGGATTGGGGGGCGCTGCCGGCATCGGCGCCGTCTGCGCCATGGCTGTCAGCGGCAGCGACAATGCGAAGAAAGCTGCGGTAAGGGACATACGCTTTGTCATGATCGGTACCCCCGTTAGAAGGATTTGCTGAGCTGGAAGCTCACGATCCGGCCAAAGACATTGGCGCCCTGCGGATCAAAGCCATTGCCGTTGGCTGACAGGACGATGGGCGGATTGCGGTCCATCAGATTGCGGACATTGAAGGAGGCGCGCAGACCATCCCCCCAGCCGCCAAGTTCCGAGAACTCGTAACCCATCATCAGGTCAAACGTGACCCAGGCGGGCACCTTCTCGACCGGCAGGGTGACGCCGTTCACCGTAATGGGAATGTTGTTGGTATAGGAACCGACATAATTGAGGGCCGGGGCCACCGTATACGGACCCATATTCCAGCTAATGCCCGCCCGCCCGCGCTCGCTGATCGGTTGGTTCATCACGTCCAGGGCGTTGGTATAGCTGCCGGTCCTGGTCAGCTGCAGGTCATTGTTCAGGATCTTGGTGCCGCTCAGGCTGAGCATCCAGTTGCTTTCGCCCGTCTCGAACCGGTAGTTCAGCGTGATATCAATCCCGTCCTGCTTCACCGCTGCCGCATTGGCATTGCGCGTGTCGGTGATCGCCTGGGCGGAGCAGAAATTGCTCTGATCGATGGTAGCCACCGAGGGCCGGCTGAGCGCGACAAGATAGGCGGAATTGTAAGTGGCGGGATTGCCATTGACGCAGGTCGATGGCTGCGGCGCCACCGTGATATAGGGTGCGAACAGGGCGCGGTTGGTCGGGCTGGCCAGGAAGGTCGCGCCGAATCCTTGCAAGCCGATGATCTGATTGGAATATTTGACGTTGTAGTAGGTTGCCGACGCCCGCAGGCCGCGCAGCCATTCCGGCTCGTAATCGAAGCCGAGGGAATAGCTGGTGGCCTTCTCCGGCGTCAGGTTGTTGTTGCTGCCAGTGACATTGACGACATTGCTGGTGCCTGCGGCCGTGTTTCCGGGCGGAAGGGTGCTGTCGCGTGCGGCATTCGCGATGGTTTCCAGCCTGACACGGCTGAATACTTCAGGATTGCTTTCGATCAGATTGGGCGCGCGGAACGACCGGCCCCAGACACCACGCAGCTTGACCCCGTCCGCGACACCCCAATTGACGCCGAATTTCGGGTTGGTGGTGGTGCCGACATCGGAATAGCGTTCCGTCCGGACGGCCACGTTGAAATCCAGGCTCTGCATAAGCGGAACGCCGGCCTCCGCCCCGACCAGCGGCAGGTAGATCTCGGCATAGGCGGCGCGGATATTGCGGTCGGCATCAGCCAGGGGCACGTCGGAGGATGCCTGAACACCGATGGCGCTGCGCCACTGGGTCAGTTCCAGGTAGCTGGCGCCAACGGCGGCCTTCACGGTGCCGGCCGGCAACTCGAACAAGGGGCCGTCGAACCGCAGCGTATATTCCTGCAATGTCGATTTATTGCGGTCGAATGCGGATGGCAGGATGGTGCGCAGCACATCCTGCGATGCAGGGGCGGAACTGAACGGATTGTAGGTGCCATTGTCCAATGCGCGCTGCAGCGCCGTGGCGCTGACATTGTTGTTCAGCGCATCAATACAGTTGGCGCAGTTCTTGTTGCGCGAATAGTTGGCGATGAACTGGGCGGCCCAGTCATGGGTCAGGTCGGCGCGCAGATTGCCGCTGAACTGGGTCTGCTCGTCGGTAATGCTGGTCTCACCAACCCCGATATCCTTGTAAAGCGAGAAGACCACCGTCTGCCGCGCGCCCGGTGCCACGCCCGGTACGCCTTGAACATAGTAGGGGCTGGTGGCGGGCAGGGTGCGCACGCCGGATTGCGGATAGCTGTACAGCGTGCTGTCGCGCTTGTTGTAGAAGGCCAGTACATTGGCTGTCAGCCAAGGCGTTATCTCCTGCCGGGCCGTCATGGAGACCTGGTCCTTCACGGTCTTTGGCAGGTAGGACGTGTAATCCGCCTGATCGGCCAGGTTGGGCTGGTTCAGCAGAAGCTGGCCCGCCGTAATGCCCGTACCGCTGGACCCGACGGGAATGCCGTAATAGTCGAAGCGGCCCGCTGTCGGAAGGGTGGGATTGTTGGTGCTGCGGGGAACCACGATGTTGCCCGGTGTGCCGGCGGTGGCATTATTGGTGCGGATGCGGGTATCCGGTCCGCCCAGCGGACGCAGATCCTGGCGCAGATAGGGGCTTTCCCCCTGCATCATCATGCCCCGCACATCATGGTCGAAGGCGACCACGATGTTGCCGCTGTCCCAGGCATGGCCGCCGATGATGCTGCCGCCCGATTGCTCATAACCATCGGTGAAGGTATGGCGGCCCGTGACCTCGACACCTTTGAAGTTCTTGCGCGTCACATAGTTGATGACGCCCGCCACCGCATCGGAACCATAGATGGCGGAGGCGCCGTCGGTCATGACGTCGATCCGCTCAATGGCGGCGACGGGCAACTGATCGGCTTCGGTGAAGGAGAAGACGTTGCCGGACGGGGCGACGCGGTTACCATCGATCAGCAGCAAGGTGGCGTTGCTGCCCAGGCCACGGATATTCACCGAACGGCCACGCTGGATATTGCCCCCGGCATTCTGGCCCACCCGCGGCGCATCATCAAAGCCCAGGCCCTGAAGCTGTGGCAGTTCGCGCACGACATCGACGGGTGAGTTGCGGCCGGTTGCGGCCAGGTCTTCACGCGAGACAGTGACGGTGGAGGCGCCGACGGCGGCAATCCCACGGATGCTGGTGCCGATGACGACGACTTCTTCGATTTCCTGGGCGCTTTCGATGGGGGTACTGGCCGCCGCCTGATCTGCCTTGGTGGCGGGCTGCTGCTGACGGGCAGGGGTCTTGACCACTTCCTGCGCCATGGCGGGCGCCCCGGCCATCGCGATCACGGCCAGGCCGATCGCACTTCCGGCAAGCAGACGCACTTCACCCTTGGTTGTTGGCTTACGCATCGTCACCTCCCTGGGATTGGCCCGGATACTGCGTCACACGGGCTTATTTTGTTATAAGACATACCATAGTTGTCAGGTCATGCAAGCGCTTTCATTTTCAAATTGCCATGGTCTGAAGGCACCTGAACGACCCTGGATCAGACGGTTGACGGTCGCTTTGAAAGCAGCAGGAACAATGTGCCGCCCATCAGTACGCTGACCGCACTTCCAATGAGGAAGGGCACGAAACTGGGCGACAGGCCCAACAGAAGCGACAGGATCGGCCCGCCGGCGGCACCCGCCGCCACGATGCTGGCGGTGATCAGGCCGAAGACCGTGCTGTACACATCGCGGGGGAACCAGCCGGCCGCCAGATAGGCCCCGATATCCTGTTCCGCGCCTTGGGCAAGGCCCATTAGCCCCACGGCCAGGATGAAGGGCCAGAGGCCATCGGGCTGCAACGCGATCAGCGCAAAGCCCAGACCCGGCAACCCCATGCCAAGGGCGGCCACGATATGTGTAGGGAACCGGTCAAGGGCCAGCCCGCAGGCGAACCGTCCCGCAATCACACCGATGGCGTAGAGCGAGATCAACCATGCCGCCTCGGCGGAGCCGATGCCGAGGCTGACCAGCATGGGCTTGAACTGATAGCCCGTGACAATGGACGGCAGGTTGCATAGGAACATGCCGCCCAGAATTGCCCAGGCGGCGGGTGACCGCAGGACCAGACCGTACGCCTTGGCCGTTCCCGTGCGGGCGGCACGGCTGGTTGCATTGCCGGCTCCTTCCGCAGGCAGCAGGGTAAGCGCCAGCAGACCCAGCAGGGCGGTGACGGCGGCCAGGGCCAGGTATCCGCTGCGCCAGCCATGGTCGGCGATGATGCGTGTCAGGATCGGCGACAGCACGGCCCCGACAACCGGGGCACCCGATGCGGCGATGGCCAGCGCCAGACCGCGCGCGGCGGAAAAACGCGCTACCACCACGCGGGTATACACGGTGGCCGACGTCGTGGCGCCGACGAACATCACAACCCCGAATATTGCGTAATATTCCAGGATGTTGCCGCCCATCCGGCTGAACGCGGCATAGCATAGGGGGAGCAAGATGACCCCTGCCGTCGCCACCCGCCGTGCGCCGAAAGTGTCGGCCAGCCGCCCCGCGATCAGCACCCCGACCATGGCCAGCACAAGGCCAAGGCTGGTCAGGGCGAACTGGGCGCCGGTCCACCCGAACTCCTGTCCCAGGGCCGGAACAAACAGGCTGGCCACAAAGCTGGTCAGGCTGATCCCGGCACCAAGGCCGAAGGCAGCGGCGGTGACCGGGCGCCAGTTCAGGCGGAATTCGCCAAGATAGGCCATCGTTTCTCCTCCCAGAACCGGTGAACCCGGCCTTCGATTATTGTTTTTATGATATGCTGCATAACTTACCCGATGGCCCGCTCCGGTCATCACCCGAATGAAGGGTCACTCAAAACGCAGCGGCACCTTCAAGGCCCCGATCTCGGGAAAGCGCGTGGGTACGATGGGGCCATCCACGCTGAAACCCTTTGTCCGGGCCAGCAGCTCATCCAGGGCGATGGACAGTTCCAGCCGGCCCAGGGCGGCCCCGACGCAGCTGTGCGTGCCACGCCCGAATGCCAGCGATTCCTTCATGTTCGGTCGGTCCAGCCGGAATGTCTCCGGCTCCGCAAACACGTCGGCGTCGCGGTTGGCCGAGGCATAGACCAGGGCAATCGGCTCCCCGGCGGGGATGGTCCGTCCCCGGATCGTCACGTCCTGGGTGGCGGTCCGGGCAAAGCCGCGATAAGGCGTATAAAGACGCAGGAACTCATCGGTCGCTGCCGGCACCTTGTCCCGGTTGGCCCGCAGATAAGATTGCAGATCGGGGTGGCGCGACAGATGCACCGCCATGGAACCGACCATCACCGTCGGCGCGATGATGCCGACGACAAGAACCTGCCGGATGCAGCCCACAATCATCTCTTCCGGCAAGGGCTCCCCATCCACCCGAACGGCCAGAAGGGCGCTGGTTGCATCCTCTGTCGGGTCCTGGGGATTGGCCTTGCGGTCGGCGACGATGGCGCATGCCATATCATAGAGCAGCAGGCTTGTTTCCTTGGTCTCGTCCATGTCGGCGGACTGGACCGCGACATTGTAGCGGCGGCCCAGGTCGGCCAACTCGTCCACCTGATCGGGGGGAAGGTTCATCCAGTTCGCAAAGACCAGAACCGGCATCCGGGACGAAAACTCCGCACAGATGTCGCCATGCCCTTTGGCGATCATCGGGTCCAGCAATTCCCCGCAGATGCGGCGGATCATCGGCTCCAGCTTCTGGAGGCGCCGTTCGGTGAGCAGTGGCGCCAGGGCGCGGCGATAGGGCGTGTGTTCCGGCGGGTCCAGGTGCAGGGGCGGGCGGCGTCCCGTGAACGCCACTTTGGGCACCACATTCTGCTTGGAGGTGATGAAGGTCGCGCTATCCGCCGCCGCCGCCGCGACATCAGCATGTTTCATCAGCGCCCAGAAACCACCCCAGGCGTCGCTATGCGCGACAGGGCATTGTTCACGGAGCCGGCGATAGTCCGCGTGCGGACTGTCGAAATCCTCCGGCAGGAGGGGGTCGAAATCGGAAGGCACAGAACTGTCCCCTTGATTTAACAGCAATGCAAGCGCTTACAAAGAATAGCCGGAGACTTTCGCGGACGCTAGGGTCATCGCATGAGCATGAATGAAAAAAAGATCGCGCGGCTTGATGATGTGGCCCGGCTTGCCGGTGTCTCCACCGCCACCGTCTCACGGTATATCAACGCGCCCGATGTGGTGGCGGAGGCAACGGCGGAGCGTATCCGGCAGGCGATTGACCGTACCGGCTATATTCCGAACCTGCTGGCCGGTGGGCTGGCATCGCGCCGCAGCCGGCTTGTCGCCTTGCTGGTGCCGGACATTACCCATTCGATTTACAATCTCACCATCGAGGCGATGTCCGACGCCCTGTCCGATGATGGTTATGTCGTCATGCTGGGCCTGACGGGTGCGGACGATGCCCGCGCGCCGGCCCTGATTGAGGCGGCGCTGGCCCGGCGTGCCGATGGCATCATCCTGACGGGCAGCGTGGCCGATCCGCGATTGCGGGCCCGGCTTGAACGGGACGACGCAACGGTGATCGAAACCTGGAACCTGCCGGACCGTTCCATCGACGCGGCGGTGGGCTTCTCCCACACGGAGGTCGGTGAGGCCGTGGCCAGGTTCGTGCGGCAGCGTGGATACCGCCGCCCCTTCCTGCTGACAGCCGACAGCCCCCGTGCCACGGCCCGGCGCAACGGCTTTGTTGCCGACTGGCTGGCGCAAACGGGGACAGCGCCGGGGGAAACCGTGCTGCCCAGCCCGACACGTTTCGGCATGGGCCGCACAGCCTTTGCACAGCTCCGTGCCGCCACTCCGATGCCGGACGTGGTCATTTGCAGCTCTGACTGGCTGGCCCACGGGCTGATCGCGCAGGCAGAGGCGGCGGGGCTTCGGGTGCCCGACGATCTGGCTGTCATCGGCTTTGGAAACCTGCCCTTCGCGGCGGAGATGCAGCCGGCCTTGACCACGGTCAGGATTGATGGCGCCCGGATCGGTCGGGAGGCGGTGGCGATCCTGCGCCGCCGCGCAACGGGTGCGGCCCGCAAGCCGGACGATGCCGTGCGGGTCGATGTCGGTTTCGAAATCGTCGTCGGGGCCAGCGCCTGATCCGAATGGCGCCTACACGATCTTGAAAACCCGGATGATGACGGCGTCGGTCCGTCCCGGAGCGGGGGCCAGGGTGCCTGTGAAGATGGCTTCGTTCAGCCATTGGTGGGGGCCGTTCGGGGCCTCGAACCAGGGGGTCGTGTGGGCATAATCCTTGCCGGCCACGCCCTTGTTGACGATGTGGATGATGGCCCCATCGTCTGTCTGCAACCAGTAGCTGGCCTCCACTACCGTGAACCCGTCCGGACGCTGCAACTGCCAATCCTCGCCCGATGGCAGGATGGTTCCCCGGATGCGCGGCCCGGCAAAGGTGCCGCCCGTGATGGGGATGCGGACACGCCGGCCATACGGGCTATCGCCAACCTCCTGAACCGGCCCCAGTGTCACCAGTGACTCATAGACAAATTCGGTCTTCGGCAGGTCGGCTGGCCCGGGCCTTGTTTCCGCCTGTGCCACACCCGCAACGGCCAGGGCCGGTAGGGCGGCCAGCAGGGAACGGCGATCATGGTGCATATTCGTCCCTATCTTCATCGTGTCGTGGAAAAAGAAGCCCCGCCATGCCGGTTGTCCGGATGGCGGGGCCAAGGGAGAGATCAGAAGCTGGCCCCGACCCGCACGCCCATCGTGCGACCGGGATTATAGGTGGCGGTGGTCGAACTCCAGACAACGCCGACGGAGCTGGCCACGCGCTCATCCTCCAGATTGTTCACGAAGGCGTTGATGTAGAAGCGCTGATCCGGGCTGTCCCAGCGCAGATTGACATCCGTCTTGGTATAGCCGTCGCTGATGCCCTGGATATAGTTGGCGCTGTCGGCATAGGTCTTGGACTGCACATAGAAATCGATGGCGGGGGTCAGGGTGCTGCCGCCGGCCAGATCGAAAATATGTTCATAGCCCACCCGCGCGCTCCACCGCGGGGCATTGGCCAGCCGGTTGCCAGAGAAATCCGCCACGGCGCTGGGGATCGTGGCATATCCCAGGATCGGAGCGAAGATATTGTACATGACGTCGGCGCTGTTCATGTTGTCCGACGCGTTGGCGAAGGAAGTGTAATTGCCATCCAGGAAGGAAACATAGGCCGACAGCCGGTCATTGCGGGTCGGTCGGAACAGCGTCTCCAGTTCCACCCCCTTGATCTTGGCCTTGGCGGCATTGGTGGTGACGGCTGTCGGCCCGCTGGCCGTACCGATGATGCTGGAGACCTGCAGGTCCTTGTAATCCATGTTGAACAGGGTGGCCGACACAAACAGCTTGCGGTCCAGCAGGTTGCCTCGCAGCCCCGCCTCGTAGTTTGTCACCGTTTCCGGCTTGTAGCCCGTATAGGGGGCGGGGTTGGTGCTGGCTTGCAGGCCACCGGCGCGATAGCCGCTGCTGACCGTGGCATAGCCCATCACCTCCTCGGTGATGTCATAGTCCAGGCCGGCCTTCCAGCTGATCTTGCTGAACTCTTCCGACGCGCGGTTGCGGTCGTCGGAATAGCCGAGGCCGCCGGCGGGGCAGGTGGCGTTATTGATGTTCTGGCGTGTGACGGTGCCACCGAAGCAGACCAGTTCCTCCTGCCCACCATGGACCGTGTCCCAGGTGGAGCGGATGCCCGCAAGCAGCCGGAACCGGTCGGTCAACCGCAATGTCCCCTGGGCGAAGATGGCCATCGATTCACTGCCCCAGTCGCTGTAGGTGTTCACGACATCGACGGCGTTGATGGTGGAGATCTGCTTGCCGGTGCCCGCGAACAGGGGGCCAAAGGCGTTGAAGACGCTGCCGAACGGGGCAGGTGCCGTATTGCCCGCGTGCAGCAGGCGCTGTCCCGACGGCTTGTCATCCCAATAATAATAGGCGCCACCGACCAGCGAGAGCTTATCGCTCTCATAGTTGATGTCGATCTCGTGCGAGCTGGATTCCTGGCGGAGGTCCAGATACTCCATGGAGAAGACGCCGGTGCTGGCTTCCAGGCCGTCATTCTTCAGGACGGAGAAACCGCCGATATAGGTGGCCGTGACGGCGTCCGACATTTCCCAGGTCAGGCGTGTGCGGGCGGCGTAGTCCTGAATATCCTTGCGGTTCTCCTTGACGTTCCAGATGCCGGGATTGGGCTCGTGGGTCTTGATGATCTCCACGGGGCCAAAGCTGCCTGTCCGCAGGTTGGCATTGGGGTAGTAGTTATAGCTGGACAGGAACAGGAAGGGGGTCGTCCCCTCATCCTCGCCATAGTTCAGCGACAGGCGCCAGGTGACGGTATCGCTGAGGTTCCACAGCGATGTGAGGCGCAGCGCCGTCTGGTCCGTCTTGTCGAACCGTTCCGGTGCCGCCAGCCTGGCATAGCGCCCGTCATTGACGCGGCGAAAGCCGGAAACGCGGATGGCCAGATCATCATTGACGGGCAGATCGGCGTTCAGCCGGACCTGCAGGTCCTGATGCGTGCCATATTGCACGTCACCCGCGACGGCCATGTCGCGTCCCGGATCGACCGTGTTGATATTGACCACGCCGGCGGTCGCGTTGCGGCCATGGACGGTGCCCTGCGGACCGCGCAGCACCTCGATGGCGGCGATATCGAACATGCCCAGCGTCAGGGTGGTGGGGAAGGGGGCGTAAATGCCGTCGATCTGCGTCGCAACCGTGGAATAGCCACTGAAGCCGTTATTGCTGCCGATGCCACGCATGGAAAAGCCGTTCTGGCTGAACTGCAGGTTGGGCACCGTGGTGATCAGGTCATCGGCGGCGGTGATGTTCTGCCGGTCCAGCGCATCGGCACCCAGGACCGAAATGGCGATGGGCGCCTTGGCCAGGGTTTCCTTGACCTTCTGGGCCGTCACGATGATTTCGGCCAGCACATCGTCACCGGCTTCGGCTGCCATCGCCGCGGGTGCCACCAGTAGGGCGCTGGTGGACAGCAGCAAGGCGGCCCTGGCGGCATTCCATGATCGTTTCATGTTCCCTTCCCCTTTTCATTGTTTATGGCCTGTGGGCCCGTTGTTCTGCGCTCGGTGAAATCAAGGCCAGAAGCCCCCGTTCCCGCACCAGGGGGGGGCGGGTTGATACTGACGGGGTGCTTGCGTGGTGAGCTATTTCAACAGGATGGCGGCGGCAGCTTCGGCCATGGCGCGGTAGCCCGCGTCGGACGGGTGCAGTTTGTCGCCGCTGTCGAAAGCGGATTTGATCGTTTGCGGATTGGCTGGATCGCGCAGCGCGGCATCGAAATCGATGACGCTGTCAAACTCCCCGCTTTCGCGTATCCAGCGGTTCAGTTCCTGCCGCACCACCTCCTTCACGGGCGTGGCATAGCCGGGAAATGTCGAGCCCAGGAACGGCGTCAGGGTGGCGCCATGAATCTTCACGCCCCGCACCTTGGCCCGCGCAATCAGTTGCCGGTACCCGGCGATAAGATCGGCTGCCGTGACCTCCGGATGGGCGCCGGGGCCGCGCGGGTTGGGCAATCCGCTAAGCCCCAGATCGTTGATCCCTTCCAACAGCACGACATCCGTGACGCCCGGTACCGACAAGGCGTCCCGGTCGAACCGCGCCAAGGCCGCCTCTCCCACCTCGTTGCGCAGCACGCGGTTGCCGCCGATACCGGCATTGGCGACAGCCACCTGTGTCAGGCCGCGCTGGCGCAAAATCGTGGCGAACTGATCGGGCCATCCCCGCATCATCGGGTCCTGGGCACCGGCCCCATCGGTGATGGAATCTCCGAAGGTGACGATGGTGCGCGCATCCTTTGCCGACCGGACAAGGATCGCCGACACGATTTCCCGCCCTGTCACCACCTGCGCACCGTTCAGCGTGCCGGCGCCCGTCCGGTCGGCACCGGTCAGCACCTCTGCGACATGCAGGGGATCGGCCTGCGGCACGGCCACGCCATCGGGCAGATACAAGGTGACGTAAAGGATGGCCCCGGCCTTGACCGGCACGGTTACGGGGTCGCTCAACAGCGGTGTGCCCGCCGGCATGCGGACCGATGCGGCCCCGTCAAAGGCCAGCGGCTTCATCGACGCCGTGTCGATCCGCCCGGATCCATCGGCCAGCGCGATTGTGGCGGCGCCGATCCGCACATCCCGGCCCAGCGTCTCGGCAGACAGGCGGACGCGCACGGCGTCCCCTTCCGCGCTGACCCGCATCTTGTAGCGAACCGTACCCTGGATTTCCGCAGGCGGTCGCCAGAAATCAAAGGGCAGCTTCTCAACCGCCAGGGAGGGGCTGGACGCCCAGCTCTGCACCCAGTTTCCATCGGGTGCCGCCATGGCGGCCATGGCCGGCAGCAGCGCAAGCGCGGACGCGGCCAGCCATCGTTTGAGAATACGAGACTTCATGCTCTTTCACTCCCTGAAGCTGGAAGCTCTCATTGGCTTCCTTGGATTCCGTGCATCCATGCCGTGCATGGATCGGATAGGCTCTGCCGCTTTGCTGGTGGGGCCCCTGTGCCGGGCACTCCCAAACTACCCAGTTTCGTTCTTGGGCATGATCATAATCACGCATTACAAACGATTGCAAATGCATTTTTGGAAGAAGACTGCCGGATGGGGCCACCCTTCCTCAGCGAATGTCCAGCTCACTCCAGATTGCTAAAAACTGAAAAGCTCGCCCGCCCCCAAAATACATTTGCAATCGGTTGCAGGATGTGAATATGGTTGGAAACAACAACAATCATGAACAAGAACAGGATCGCTGATTCAGGGGGCGGTCATGGGTCAATATCGTAACAAAGTCAGCATCTTGTCGTAGGGTAGGTAACCTTGGCCGCTCATGGCCCAGCTCTGTTTGAAGCCTGGAACAAGGTGTTCTGAACCCCGGTTCGGTTCGCTGCGGATTTTCCGCTGCGGACAGGGGAAAGGGCTGCTCTGGCCGTCGATGTGGACGGTGGTACGCCGTTACCTGCCCGCAGGTTCATGAGGTTTCCACCGCAATTCCCGTCCCTGCGATCAAGCAGACGGGCGTTTTTAGCTCACAAATACAATCGTTTTCAATCAACGCCATGTACTGGCGCCAAAAACGGGGAATGGGAGGTTCCGATGAAAGCACGGATTCACATGGCGTGTCTGCTGGCCACCTGCGCCATGCCGGCGATGGCCTTTGCACAGACGACCGAAAGCGAGCCTTTGGCAGAGATCGTCGTAACGGCGGAACGGCGCAGCCAGGATATTCAGAAGACCCCGATCTCCATCGTCGTTCTGACTGGCGAGGATCTGAAGGAACGCGGCGTCACCGATATCAATACGCTGGCCGCGCAGACACCGTCCCTGTCCTACACGGACAATGGCAACACCAAATACTTCAATATCCGCGGCGTCGGTATTTCCGAATCCGCCCCGAACCAGACGGTCGGTGTTGCCGTTCATTGGGACGGCACCTATGTCGCCCGTGAATTTGTCTTCGGGGACTCATTCTTTGACATTGCCAGCGTCGAGGTGCTGCGCGGTCCACAGGGAACCTATACCGGCCAGAATGCCAGCGGCGGTGCGCTTTACGTCAACTCCGTCCGTCCGGACTTCGAAGGCACCAGCGGCTTTGCCGAGGCGACCATCGGCAATCTCGGGCGCCGGCAGCTTGGCTCTGGCGTCACCTTCCAGCTGTCGGACACGGTGGCCGCCCGCATATCGGGCCAGCTGGAACGCCGCGACTCTGCCTATACCAATCTGGGTCCCGCCGGAAAGAAGGGCCAGGTCTCGGCCTTGTCGCAGCCCGGCAACCTGTCGCGTTTTCTGGGCCGGGCGCAGGTGCGTTTCCGCCCCAGCGAGGATATCGACCTGCTGGTCATGCATCAGGTCAGCGACAATAACTCCGACGGTTTGCCGAACCAGCGTTTCGATGTGGGACCGCCGCCCAACCGCACCATCGCCTATGACGCGGAAACGCGCCTTGACGTCTCCTATCACCGCACCACGGCGATCCTGGATTACAAGGGTTTCGACGCTTTCGATGTGCGGGTTTCCGGGGCCTACCAGGAAACGAAGCAGAACCTGCGCAGTGACGACGACCTGACGACCGCCACCTTGTACCCCGCGCTGGCCGCCGGCAGCACCAGCATCCGGCTGCGTGATCATTACTACACCGGAGAGGTCAACCTGATCTCTCCCGATGACCAGAGCGTCCGCTGGACGGCGGGTGCCACCTTCCTGGACTATACCCAGCCGGGTGTTATTCAAACGGGTGGCGGTGCCTATATCTATGTGAATGCGCGGCGCAAGAATGAGGCGGTGTTCGGTGAGGCCGCCATGGACCTTATGGATGGCGTGGAACTGCGCCTGGGCGGGCGGTACAATTGGGACCATGCCGGTTTCACCAATGATGGCTATCTGGCCATTGGCGGCATGGATGGCTTCCGCGCCCTCAATTTCACCCCCGGTATCATCGATTTCAAGGAACCGACCGGTCGTGCCGTCCTGAACTGGGAAATCACCCCGGATCATTTCCTCTATGCCACGGTCAGCAAGGGGTACAAGCCGGGTGGCACCACACCGATGAGCCTGCGCTATGGCTCGGAAACCGTGCTGAACTATGAGGCGGGCTGGAAGGCGTCTTTCCTGGATGACCGCCTGACCACCTCGGTCAGCGTGTTCCATATGAATTATGACGGGTATCAGACGACCTACACGCCCGACGTCAACAATCCCACCAGCGCCATCACCCGCAATGTCGATGGCACCAAGATCAAGGGTGTCGAAGGGCAGTTCGCGCTGCGCCAGAATGGCTTCACCCTGGATGGCAATTTCTCGGTCCTGGATGCCACCTATGGGGACCTGACGATTGTGGAGCCGGCGGGCCTTTATGGCAATGGCCGGCCGACGGTCGCCACCACCGCAAATCTGAAGGGCCGGACCATTCCCTATGCGCCGAAATTCTCCGGCGGTTTGGGACTTTCCTATGATGCCGCGATGGATGGCGGCAGCCTGACGCCCAGCATCCGCGTCAGCCATGTGGGCGCGCAATGGGTAACGTTCTTCCAGGCCCCCTATCAGCGGATACCGGAACGGACGCTGGTGAATGCCCGCATCGCCTATCAGTCCGACGAGGGGTGGAGCCTGGCCGCCTATGCCAACAACCTGCTTGATGATGATTACATTTCCAACGTCTTCCAGACGAACAACGGCGTCGGCGGCTACACGCTGGGCAATCCCGCCGAATATGGCGTGACCTTAAACTATCGGTTTTGAACGACCTGACACGGGGCGGGCGCCAAGACAGCGCCCGCCCCATAACAATGACGATCCGGGAGGATGGACATGAAGCGCGCTGTAGCAGCCCTGCTGGCCCTGGCCATCGGTGCAGGGACCCCGTTATGGGCATCGGCGGCGGGGCAGGGGACGGCGGATGCCGGTTCCCAGACGGCCCCATTGGAACGGCGGGTCTTGTTCCTGGGTGACCGGGAACTGGCGAACTGGCGAAAGGCGGACCCAGGCTTCTTCACGGCCCCCCTGTTCAGGAATTCGGGCGGTTTCGATCTTGGCGGACGCAAGCAGCCTGATCTGACCACGCTGATCGCCGGCCACCGCCCGCATGTCATCTATTTCCTGGCCGACCGCCTTTCCAATGCCGGGGATGCGGTGGACCGTGCCAAGGAACAGGTGACGTTGCTGCTGAAGACGGCGCGTGCCCAGGGCGCGGTCGTGATCCTGGCCCGCGCGGTTGCCTATGGCGGCACATCGGCGGCGGCGGATGATGCGCTGGCGGCCTGGATGCAGCAACTGGCGCAGGATGGTCAGGCGATCTACAGCGATCCCAACCGGATTGATTTCCATCCCGATCTGCGGCTGAAAAAGCCGGCGGATCTGGCCATGTCGACCAATGGCATCCGTGGCGCCTTGGACAGTGCCTTTCGCTTCACGCCCGGTATTCCCGCCGAACAACAGTTCGGGCGCTTGATGCAGGCTTTCGAAGCCACCCCCTATGATGAAGGAAGCGGGCCGTTCCGCGCCATTGCCGGTATCGATCCCGCCCTGCCGACCCACAGTTTCTACCGTCCCGCCAATCTGCCCTTGTTTGAAAAGCAGCGCCTTCCGGTTCTGATCTTCGGCAATGGTGGCTGCGCTGATGATGCCGCGAATGCCCGCCCGCTTCTGACGGAGATTGCATCGCATGGCTATCTCGTCATCACGCTGGGACAGCTCAAATCCGGTCCGGGGGGCCTTGCCGCCTATCCCGACCTGTTGAAACTCGACAATCCGCCCCCCGGTCGCGGCACCAGTGCCGCTGATATGAAGGCCGCGATCGACTGGGTGGAGAAGGTGGCGGCCAGCAAGGACGGTTGGGGACGCTATGTCGATGCCGGGCGGATCGCTGTTTCGGGCTGGTCCTGCGGTGGCTTGCAGGCACTGGCCAATTCCCCCGATCCACGGGTCAAGGCCACGATCATCTTCAATAGCGGCCTGTTCGGCGCCGACAGTCCCGGTATGCCGGGCATGGATGTCTCCAAATCGACCCTTGATCAGCTTCACGCCCCCGTTCTCTATCTGCTGGGCGGGCCGACGGACGTCGCCTATGGCAATGGTACCGACGATTTCAGTCGGATCAGCAAGGTGCCCGCCTATCTCCTGAGCCGGGAGGTCGGGCATAGCGGCACCTTCTGGCAGCCGCATGGCGGGGTGTGGGCGCAGGCCGCCCGGCTTTGGCTGGATTGGCGTTTGAAGGGCGATGCCAGGGCGGCGGCGGCCTTCGATGGCAAGGATTGCGGCCTGTGCGCCGATCCGTCCTGGACCATAAAGCGGCGGGGGCCGGCTGATGCGCGCTGATCTGCGTCATTGGGTCCTGGCTGCCGCCCTGTGCGGCGGTCTGGCTGCGGGTGGGAGTGCTGGCGCCGCACTGCCCCTGACCAGCAATGAGGCCAGAATTATTGAGGGAACCCTGGCCGGCGGTGCCCGCTGGCGGTCGGAGGTGCCGGCCAACTGGAACGGCACGCTGCTGCTCTGGAGCCATGGTTACTCCCCGCGCATCCTTCCGCCCGATGTTGCACCGGATCCCATCCGGGAAAAGCTGCTGGCGCGTGGCTATGCCCTGCTGGCATCCGATTTCGGGGCGGCCGGCTGGTCCATCGAACAGGCTGTGCCCAGCCAGCGGCAGGCCGTGATCGCCTTCACCGAACAGATCGGCAAGCCATCCCGCACCCTGGCCTGGGGCACGTCGATGGGGGGCCTGATCACCACGGCCCTGGCTGAACAGGACGATCCGGTGATCGATGCTGGTCTGGCCCTCTGCCCTTCCATCGGCGGCAGCATCGGCATGATGAACATGGCGCTCGACGGCGCCTTTGCCTTTCAGACATTGCTGGCCCCGCAGGCGGGGTTGGAACTGGTGCGTGTGACGGACGATTTCGCCAATTCCGCCCGTGCCCGTGCCGCCCTTGACGTGGCTATGCAGACGGCGCCGGGCCGCGCCCGTGTCGCCCTGGCGGGGATACTGGCCGGTCTTCCCGGCTGGACACGCCCCGACCATCCGCAACCACACCCGGACGACCTGGATGGTCAGGTCGCGGAAATGGCCGCCAGCTTCGTGATGGGTGTTTTCCTGCCACGGGTGGATCAGGAACGGCGCGCCGGCGGTGTCTTTTCCTGGAACGACAAGGTGGATTACCGCCAGCAGCTTGACCGGTCCGGGCGCGGTGCCATGGTCCGGGCGCTGTATCAGCGCGCGGGCCTGGATATCGAAGCTGACCTTGACCGGCTGGCATCCACGCCACGGATCACGGCGGACCCGAAGGCCGTCCAGTATATGATGCGGCACTATACCCCGACCGCGAAGCCTCGGGTTCCCCTGATCTCCTTGCAGGCGGTGGGCGATGGTCTGACCTCCCCATCCTTGCAGCGTTTCTATGTTGAGCAGGCGTCCGCCGCCCTGGCACAGGCGATCTGGCTGGATGCCGCCGGCCACTGTACCTTCAGCGACGATCAGGCGATGGCGGCGCTCGACCGGCTGGCAGGCCGGGTTGTGGAGGGGCGATGGCCCGATATTCCGGTACCGGGCGCCATCCAGGCCGCTATCGCCCCCATGCTGCGTCCCTGCCTGCAGGATGGGCGGTGCGAATGATCGGCCTGGGCAACCAAATCAGGACTTTTACGGAGATGCATCCATGATGCAGCAATGGCAGCCCGATTTCAGCGGGGTGGACAATGCCCGCATGGCCGCACCACTGATCGTTGAGGGCGATATCCGCCGCGTCTCACCGGACATCGATATCTGGGACGCCTGGCCGGTTCAGCATCCTGACGGCAGCGTCGTCGGCTTTGCCGGTGGTGACAGCCTGTGGATGGCCCTTGGCGCTCCCCGCTTTGATGATCCCGATGAACGCCATGGCCATGCCCGTATCCATCTTCTGCGGGAATGCCGCGGGCAATGGCAGGTCCTGGGGCCGGCCATGCCGGATGGTTTCTCCCCCGGCAGCCGGGAATGGTCCGGTTCGGCGGTGCTGTGGCCGGATGGACAGCGGTTGACGCTCTATTTCACGGCGGCGGGCCGGCGGGGGGAGGCGGAGACGACATTCGAACAGCGCCTCTTTTCCGCCGATGCCGATCTTTCGATGATGGGGGAGCAGGCCCGGCTGATCAATTGGCGCGACCTGCGGGAATTCGTGTTGCGCGACCCGGCGCATTACATGGCCAGTAATTCCGGATCGGGGCGGGTAAACACGATCAAGGCCTTCCGTGACCCGGCCTATTTCCGCGATCCGGCCACGGGTTTGCATCATGTGTTCTTTGCCGGCTCACAGGCGGGCGCTACCTCTGCCTTCAATGGTGTGGTGGGGCGGGCGGTGTCGGCGGACCTTGTCACCTGGACCCCATGTCCGCCCGTCATCACGGCGACCGGTGTGAACAATGAACTGGAGCGGCCCCATATCGTGCATCAGGACGGGGTCTATTACCTGTTCTGGTCGACGCAGCGCCATGTCTTCAATCCCGACGGACCGGTTGGCCCGACCGGTCTGTACGGCATGGCCGGTACCCGCATCGATGGTCCCTGGACCCCGTTGAATGGCAACGGGCTGGTCATGATGAACCCACCCGGCGCCCCCCGTCAGGCTTATAGCTGGCTGGTCATGCCGGGCCTTCAGGTCACCAGTTTCGTGGATGATTGGGGCCGTGGGGCCGACCAGGGCGGGGCGCGGCGGTTCGGTGCCACCTTCGCGCCGATGCTTCGCCTGCAACCGGACGGGTTCGACCGCCTGCATGTCTGCCGATAGGGGGCGCTGGGCATCACCTGCTGCTCATGCGGTGCGGGGACCGCGATGGTGATGAACCGTTACCAGTTTGGGGGCAAGATACGGGGCCAGCCCCTCCATGCCGCCTTCACGTCCGAAACCGCTGTCCCGCACGCCGCCAAACGGCGTTTCGGGCAGCGCGATGGGGGCGGCATTGATGGACAGCATGCCGCAATCGACCCGGTCCGCGAAATAGGCCTGGCGCCGCGCATCGTCGGTGAACAGATAGGTGGCCAGACCGAAGGGCAGGGCATTGGCAATTTCCAGCGCGTCCTCGTCACTGTCGAAGCGCTGCAGGGTAGCGACGGGACCGAACGGTTCTTCGCGCAGGATGGCCGCCTCGGCGGGCACATCGGCAAGGAAGGTGGCGGGATACCGGCACCGTTCCGGTGGGCCGCCCCCCAGCAGCAGCCGTGCCCCCCTGTCCACCGCCTCATCAACCAGGGCCGATACTGCCGCCGCCCGGCGTGGATTGATCAGCGGCGGCAGGTTCAGCGCCGCCGCCCCGTCCAGCAGGGCAGCGACAAAGGCGTCATACAGGCTGTGATGGATCAGGAACCGCGTGGGCGCGATACAGGCCTGCCCGGCATTGCGGAACTTCATGGGCAGCAGCGCCCTGGCAGCGGCCACCGGGTCTGCGTCCGCCGCCACGATGACCGCCGCATGCCCGCCCAGTTCCATGGTGCAGGGCTTCATGGCGGCCCCCGCCAGGGCCGCAATATGTTTGCCCACCGGCACCGATCCCGTGAAGGAAACCTTCCGCACCACCGGATCGGCGATCAGGGTGCGGGAGATACTGGCCGGGTCACCCAGGACAAGCGACAGCACCTCGCCCGGCAACCCCGCCTCGATCAGCAGGTCGGCCAGAACCACACAGGCGCCCGGCGCTTCCTCCGACGGCTTCAGAATGATGGAACAACCGGCGGCCAGGGCCGGGGCGATCTTGCGGACGGCCTGCGACAAGGGAAAGTTCCAGGGGGTGAAGGCGGCGACCGGGCCGACCGGCACCTGCCGTACCTCCAGATGCTGATCGGGGTGACGGCCCGGTATCACGCGCCCATAGGTACGCCGCCCTTCCTCCGCGAACCAATCGATCACATCGGCACAGGCGGCAATTTCCGTCCGCGCCTCGGACAGGGGCTTGCCCTGTTCTGTCATGATCAGGGCTGCGATTTCCTCTGTCCGGGTGCGCAACCCGTCCGCCGCCCGGCGCAGGATGCGGCTGCGATCCAGAGGGGAAATCTGCGACCATTGGGCAAATCCCCGCGCGGCGGCGGCTGTGGCATCCGCCAGATCCTGTGTGCCGGCATGTTTGATGCGCCCGACGACTTCACCGTTTGCCGGTGACAGGACATCTGTCTCTCCGGGGCCGGTACCATCGCGCCAGACGCCGCCGATGAACTGCTGATACTGACGCATTACATCCTCCCCAGATTGCGGGCGGCCCAGTTGAGCGAGGATTCCAGACGATCCAGCAGCAAGGTCAGGTCATGTTCGCCGATGATCAGGGGCGGGGCGATGGCGATGCTGTCATTGGACAGGACCCGCAGGATGACGCCATTTTCCTGCAAGTGTGCGGCCACACCCTTGGCCACACCCTGGGCCGGATCAAAGAAGCGGCGGGCGAATTTGTCATCCACCAGCTGCACCGCCGCGACCAGACCATCGCCCCGCACCTCCCCCACCAGCGGGTGATCTGCCAAGGCGGCCAGACGGTCATGCAGGACGCGGCCCATGCGCCGGACATGGGAAAGAATGTCGCGTTCCTGATAGATATCCAGCACCTCCATCGCGACCGCGGCCCCCACCGGATGGCCGGCATAGGTATAGCCATGGCCGAAGGTGCCGCGCCGGCCGCTTTCCGCCGCGATCACGTCGAACACGTGGTCGGTCATCAGGATCGCAGACAGGGGGAAGGCGGCGGATGTGATCTGCTTACCTAGCGTCATGATGTCCGGCGTGACGCCAAAATACGTCGATCCGAACATGGTACCAAGCCGACCAAACCCACAGATCACCTCATCCGCGATCAGCAGGATATCGTATTTGTGCAGGACCGCCTGGATCTTGGGGAAATAGGTTTCGGGCGGGAACAGCAC
This sequence comes from Niveispirillum sp. FG156, assembly GCF_057809555.1. NCBI lineage: Bacteria > Pseudomonadati > Pseudomonadota > Alphaproteobacteria > Rhodospirillales > Azospirillaceae > Niveispirillum > Niveispirillum sp. FG156. The sequence continues at coordinate 51,584 of NZ_JBMDKE010000015.1, forward strand.
GCCGCCCACGCCCATCATGGGTTCGGCGATCATGGCGGCGATGGTGTCCGGCCCTTCCGCCAGGATCAACCGTTCCAGGCTGTCGGCCAACCGGGTGGCGTAATCCGTCTCGCTCTCCCCCGGTTCGGCAAAGCGCCAGAAATGTGGGCAGTCGGTATGGATGAAGCGGTCGATGGGCAGATCAAAACCGCCATTGATGGCCGCCAGCTGGGTCATGCTGCCGCTGGCCACGGTAACGCCGTGATAGGCCTGACGCCGGGCGATGATCTTCTTCTTAGCCGGCTGGCCCAGGGCGTTGTGATAGTACCAGGCCAGTTTCACGGCGGTGTCGTTCGCCTCTGACCCCGACGTGGCGAACATCACCCGGTTCAGGTCGCCCGGCGCCATTTCCGCCAGCCGTTCGGCCAGCGCCACCGGTACATCGGCACTTTTGGCCGCGAAGTTGTGATAATAGGACAGGCGCCGCATCTGCCGGGCCGCCGCATCGGCCAGACGCGGTTCGTTGAAGCCCAGGCCCGCGCACCACAGGGCGGCCACCCCTTCGATATAGGAGCGCCCCTGCGCATCCTTCACACGCACGCCGTCGCCTTCCACCATCAGCATCGATCCGGTCTGCCGGTGCTTTTCCAGATCGGTGTTGGAATGGACATAATGGTCAAGGGCGGCCTGGGACAGGGCCTGCGGATTGGGAAACATGCTACACCTCGGATCGTGCGATCTTTGTTATGATAAAGTACATTCATGGTCGCGCCGACAGCCCGGTACGGCCAGGGATCAGGGGGCGGCGCAGCGCACGCGGTGCCCGCCTTGCAGAAGGGTCAGGACACCACCCTGTTCCACCGGCGTCAGGCCGGGCAGGGGAACGGGGTCGGGAAGCGGGCGATGGCCGGCACGGAACCCGTCACCATCGGGCAGGATTTCCGGCACAGCCGCCATCAGGCGTCGGGTATAGGGATGGGTGGGGCGGTCGAACAGGTCGTCGCGTGCCCCTTCCTCCACCACATGCCCGCGATAAAGCACCATGACCCGGTCGGCCACCTGTTCCACCACCCCCAGATGGTGGGAGATGAACAGGTAGGAAAAGCCGTGGCGGCGCTGCAAATCCTTCAGCAGCGCCAGGACCTGGGCCTGCACCGTGACATCCAGGGCGGAGACCGGTTCATCGGCCACGATCAGATCGGGCTTCATGATGATGGCCCGTGCGATGGCCACACGCTGACGCTGCCCGCCCGACAATTCATGGGGGAAACGGTCGGCGAAACCATCGCCCAGCCCGACATCGGACAGGGCGGCGGCCACACGGGTCGCCCGTTCCGCCGCCGTGACGCCGGTCAGCCCTTCCCCCACGATGCGGGCGATGCGCCAGCGCGGGTCGAGGGAGGAGAAGGGGTCCTGAAACACCATCTGCACCCGCCGGGCCAGGGCGCGGCGTTCAGGTGCCGACAGGGTGGCGATATCGCGCCCGTCCAGGGTGACATGCCCGCCCGCCACCGGCGCCAGACCCAGCAGGGCGCGGCCCAGCGTGGTCTTTCCCGACCCGCTTTCCCCGACCAGGGCCAGGGTTTCGCCGCGCGCCAGGGACAGGTCGATCCCGTGCAGCACAGGCCGGGCCGGCGGTCGTCGGAACAGGCCACGCCGGCGGGCGGGATAGGCAACACGCAGGTCCTTGATGGACAGAAGTGGCGGGGCGGCGACCGGTGGGGCAGGGTCCGCCCCTGCGCTGCGGGGCAGGCTGTGCAGCAGCTGGCGTGTGTAGGGATCGCTGGGGCGCAGCAGCACGGTATCCACCGGCCCCTGCGTCACCGGATCGCCATGGCGCATGACCAGCACCCGTTCACAGCAATCGGCCACCACCCCCAGATCATGGGTAATCAGCAGCAGGGCGGTGCCCAGATCGCGACAGGCGGCCAGGGTCAGGTCCAGCACCTGTTTTTGCACGATCACGTCCAGCGCCGTGGTCGGCTCATCGGCGATCAGCAGGGCCGGGCGCAGCAGCAGGGCCGATGCGATCATGATCCGTTGCCGCATGCCGCCAGAAAATTCATGCGGGTATTTGTCCAGGCAGGCGGCGGCATCCACCATGTGGAAGGCGTCCAGCATCTCCACCGACCGTCGCCGCACCTCTGCCGCCGACAGGCCTTCATGCAGGATCAGCCCTTCGCCCAACTGCCGCCCGATGGTCAGCGCCGGGTTCAGGGAGACCATGGGTTCTTGAAACACCATGCCGATGCGCCGGCCCCGCACATGGCGCAGGGCGGCGGGGGACAGGGCGGTCAGGTCCTGCCCATCAAACAGGATGCGCCCGGCCCGACGCTGCGCCCCCGGCGGCAGCAGGCCCAGGATGGCGCGGGCCAACAGGGTCTTGCCCGACCCGCTTTCCCCGACCACGCCCAGCCGTTCGCCAGGCGCGATGGCCAGGTCGATGCCCTTGACGGCCAGCCGGTCGCTGCCGGCAAAACCGATGCGCAGGTCCTCAATCGACAGAAGCGATGTGGTCATGGCGGCCCCCTTCACAACTTGTTCATGCGGGGGTCGAGCAGATCGCGCAGCGCGTCGCCCAACAGGTTGATGCCCAGCAGCGCCATGGAAATGGCCAGACCCGGAAAGATGCACAGCCAGGGGGCCGCCTGCACATGCTGCCGCCCCTCCGCCAGCATGCCGCCCCAGGTGGGGGCGGGCGGGGGCACACCGGCGCCCAGGAAGCTAAGCGCGCTTTCCGACAAAAGCGCATTGCCGAACATGGCGGTGGCCAGCACGGTCAGCGGCGTCAGGCAATTGGGGATGACATGGGTCAGCAGGGTGCGCAGGGGGCCATGGCCCAGCACACGGGCCGCATCGATGAATTCCCGTTCCTTCAGCGACAGGACGGACCCGCGCACCACCCGCACCACCGACGGCGTATAGGCCAGCCCCAGGGCCAGGACCACGCCGCCGGGCGACGGGCCGATGGCGGCCAGGATGCCGAGTGCCAGCAGGATGGCGGGAAAGGACATCAGCGCATCCATCAGCACCGTCACCCCATCATCCACCCGCCCACCCAGATAGCCAGCAATGGCGCCGATGGCGGTGCCCAGGGTGACGGAAAGGGCGACGGTGGCCATGCTGACCCCGGCACTGACCCAGGCGGCGACCAGCAGGCGGCTGAACACATCGCGGCCAAACCCGTCGGTGCCCAGCCAGTGCAGTGCCGATGGTGCCTGCAACCGCGCCCAGACATCGGGGCGCAGAGGGTCATAGGGTGTGGCCAGCAGGCCCCAGCCGGCGGCCAGCAGCATGAAGGAGAAGAAGATCAGCCCGAGGGCGGCGTTGGGCCGCGACAGGAACCGGGTCATGGCGGAATTCCTCATAGCTGCACCCGCGGGTCCAGCAGCGGATAGGCCAGATCGACGGCCAGATTGACCAGGATGCGGATCATCGCCACCAGCAGAAGGCAGCCCTGGATCACCGGGTAATCCCGCGCTTCGATCGCATCGACCAGGAAGCGGCCCAGGCCGGGCAGGGTGAAGACCGTTTCGATCACCACCGCCCCGCCCAGCAGCGACCCCAGCAGCAGGCCGATGAAGGTCAGCGTGGGGGCAAAGGCATTGGGGAAGGCATGGCGCCACAGCACCGGCCCTTCGGCCAGGCCCTTGGCGCGGGCGTGGGTGATATAGTCCAGGCGCAGCACATCGATCATGCCCGACCGCATCATGCGCGCCACTACCCCCATTTCCACGAGGACCAGGGAGGCGCAGGGCAGGATCAGGTACAAAAGCCCCTGTACCGGATCATCGGTAATGGCGACATAGCCGACGGTGGGCAGCCAGCCCAGTTGCACCCCGAACAGCAGGATCAGCAGCAGGCCGACCCAGAAGCTGGGCACCGAAATGAACAGGACCAGCAGGCCCGTGATCACCATATCGGTGGCTTTATTCTGTCGCCACGCGGCCAGCATGCCGGCGGGCACGGCGATCAGCATGGCCAGCGCCATGGAGATCAGCACGATCTGCGCCGTCACGCCCAGGCGGTGCAGCATGGCGGGCAGTACCGCCTCTCCCGTCGTGATGGAGGTGCCGAAATCACCGGTCAGGATATTGCCAAGCCAGCGCAGGAACTGCACCGGCAAAGGCTGATCCAGGCCCAGATTGCGGGTGATGGCGGCGATGGTGGCCGGATCGGCCATGTCACCCACCATCACCGATACGGGATCACCGGGGACCAGCCGCATCAGCAGGAAGACGATCACCGCCACGATCAGCAGGGTGGGCAGCGTCATCAGGCAGCGGCGCAGGAGATAGGCACCCATGGCGGTTACTCCTCCTCCTTCGCGACGCCCCAGAGGACGGGCAGATTGGCAGCCCAATTGTGAAAGCCGGTGACATTGGCCCGCGTGGCCGCGATGGCGACCCCGTTATAAAGCCCTATGATCGGCACATCGGCTTCCATCTGCCGATGCAGGGCATCAAAGGCGGCCTGACGCTCGGCCTCATCCGCGCTGCGGTTGGCGCGGTCCAGCAGGGCGGCGGCCTGTGCGCTGTGCCATTGCGCCGTTGCCCGTTTGCTGCGGTCACCGATCAGTGCGTCATAGGTCAGGGCCGGATCAAAGCGGGCGGAATAGGAGAAGGAGGAGAGCTGATAGCGCCCCTTCTGATAGTTCGACAATTGGCTGGCCCAATCCAGCACCGCCAGATCGGCATTGAAGCCGGCATCGCGCAGATAGGCATGGATCAGGACGGCATTGTCGAACATGTTGGGAAAGCGGCGGTTGGTCTGCACCACGATGCGCTGCCCGGCATAGCCCGCCTCCCGCAACAGGGCGCGGGCCTTTTCCGGATCATAGGCGGGCCATTCATCATGCGCCGGCCCATGCTGCGGCGCCACGCGCGGCACGGCGGACGGGTTGGGCGTCACCAGACCGTTTGTCGCCACCATGGCGATGCCGTCGCGGTCGATGGCGTGCGCAATGGCACGGCGGATACGCACATCCGACAGGACGGGATCATCGCTTTGCAGCAGCAGGACGGTCCAGCTCAGCAGTTCCTGTTCATAAACCCGCACAGTGTCGAAGCGTTTCAGATCCTGTCCGGCGGCGGCGGGCAGGGCCGGGATGATATCCACCCCGCCCGACAGCAGCGCTGTCTGCGACGTGGTGACGTCGGGCACGATCAGGAACTTCACCTGATCGACCAGTGCCTGTTTGGCGCCGGCCAGACCGCTAGCATCATCGCTGCGCGTGCTGTAGCCGTCGAACCGGTCCAGCATCACATATTGCCCGCGCCGCCATTCGCCCAGCCGGAACGGGCCGGTGCCGATGGGGGCGATCCAGTGGCCGTCAGCCCCGACACTGGACGGGGACAGGATGGAAAGCGGGCATTGCGTGCTGGCCATCTGTGCCAGAAAGACCGCCGAGGGCCGGTCCAGGGTGAAGCGCACGGTCAGGTCATCGGGCGTGTCCACGGACAGGACCTTCACCCCCCGGCCCGTACCGTCATAAAAGCTGCGGCAGGTCCAGTTGCGGGCCGGGTCCATCCAATGGTCCCAGGACCAGCGCACATCCCCCGCCCGCAGCACCCTTCCATCATGGAAGCGCACGCCATCGCGCAGATGGAAGATATAGGTGCGGCCCTCATCGGCCATGTCCACCCGGTCGGCCAGCATGGGCGCCACCGACAGGTCGGCGCGCGTGGCCACCAGCCCCTCCACCACCTGCGCCAGGACCATGTCGCTGTTGGTATCGCGGTTCACGCCTGGTTCGGTGGAACGGATATCGGCATTCAGCGCAACCGTCAGGGTGCCGGATGCCGCCGCCACTGGGACCATGCCCGCCAGCGCCGCCAATGCCCAGGCACCCCTTGTCCAGCCGCGCGACATGCCCTGTACCCCCGTGTTGTTCGTTGGAGGCACTTTGTACTATGTATTTATGAAATGCAATATGATTTGTAGGGGACGCTCACCCGAACTCCGGCCGTTCCTTTGACGAGACGGTCAGATGGCGGCGCATCAGGGCGGCGGCCCATTCCTGATCGCCGCGTTCCAGGGCGTGCAGGATTTCCAGATGTTCGCGGCAACTGTCCACCACCCGATCCTCGCCATAGGACCAGTTGTAGGAGAGCAGGCGGCGCAGGCGGTTCTGGTTCTGCACCGACTGGTGGATGAAGCGGTTGCCGGAACAGGCGGCCACGAAATCATGGAATTCGGCGTTGATGTCGAAAAACTCCATGGCCGTGGGCTTGACCTCTCCCGACATCACCTTTTCATGTGCCTCACGCACCTGCCGTGCCCAGGCACGGTCCAGGGTGAAGGTCGGTTCCAACAGGCCCGCCGGCTCCACCAGCAGGCGGAAACGGTAGCTTTCGTCATGCGCCTCATCGCTGTTCAGCGTGGGCATGAACTGCCAGCCATGGCCCATCTTGCGTTCGACGATACCGTCCTGTGCCATGCGGTTCAGCGCCCGGATCAGGGCGCCGCGCGGCACGCCGTAGCGGCGCATCAGGTCGGCCTCCGACACCTCGCCATCCACATTGCCCTTCATGCGGTCGGCGGCGATTGCCAGATACAGATCCTCCAGCTCATCCGCGCGGCCGCCGCCGCCCTGCCATTCGATAGCGTCCGATGGCACCTTCAGGAAAAAGCCACGGCGCGGCTGTGTTTCCAGGATGCCCATATCGGCCAGATGGCGGAGCGCCGCGCGCACCGGCGTGCGGGAAACCTTGAACTCATCCACCAGGCCCAATTCAGTGAAATGGTGGCCGACGGGCAGGCGGTGACGGCGGATATGATCGACAATCTGCCCAGCCAGGTCGGCCTGCAGCTTTGACGGGCCGCCGGTTTCCGGTTCATCCTGATCGTCAATGTCGGTGGTCATAAGGGGTATCCGGTGCTTGTTCCCCGCCAGTCTAGTATCTTGTCGTGATAAAATCCAATTTGATCGGCGCTGGCCAATTGACTTGCACTGTGTTTCATCATAATACAATTCGATCCTTTTCACCTCCGTCGGGCATGCGCCATGGAACCCTTGTCGCCACAGGTAGAAACCGTCCCCTTTCCCCTGATCACGCTGGAAGGCCCCGCAATGGAGCGTGGCCGCCAATATGGGGCGCAGGCGGGGGAACGGATCGCGGTCTGTCTTGCCATCTATCGCGCCGCTATCGACGCCAAGGGCGTGGAATGGGAAAAGGCCCGCGCCGTCGCGCGGCGTATCCAGGAACGGCTGGAAAAATCCCATCCCGAACAGATGGCGGAGATGCGCGGCATTGCCGAAGGGGTGGGGGAACCGGTGGAGGATATTGTCGCCATCAATGCCCGCACCGAACTGCTCTACGGCCTGTCGAAAGCGGCGGTGGCGAAATCGGAACCCGATGGCTGTACCGGGGCCATCGCTCTGCCATCGGTGACGGCGGACGGGCATCTTCTGCATGGGCAGAACTGGGACTGGCGCGATGAATGCGCCGATTGCGGCGTGGTGCTGCGCATCATCCCGGAAAAAGGGCCGCGCATTCTGACCTTCGTCGAAGCGGGTATGATGGCGCGGGCCGGCCTGAACAGTGCCGGCGTGGCCATCACCGGCAATTTCCTGGAATGCGAAAAGGATGGCAGCCGCGACGGTGTGCCCATCCCCCTGATCCGGCGCGCGGTCCTGTCGCAGACGCATCTTTCGGACGCGCTGTTGACGGTGCTGCAAAGCCCGCGCGCCTTTTCCAACAATCTGATGGTCAGCCACGCCGATGGCGATGCCATCGATCTGGAAACCACGCCGGATGAGGCGTTCTGGATCGCGCCCGAGGGTGGGCTTCTGGTCCACGCCAACCATTTCGTCAGCGCGCCGGCCCGTGCCAAGCTGCAGGACCGCAGCCTGCTGGTCAATGCCGACAGCCTGTATCGCGACCGACGGGTGGAGGCGCACCTGCGCGCCGCCGCCGGGTCGATCACGCTGGAGACGCTGAAGGCAGCGTTCCAGGACCGCTGGGGCGCGCCGCGCGCGGTCTGCCGCTCGGTCGTCATGGGGCCTGGGGGGCGGACATCCTCCACCGTTGCCACCATCCTGATGGATGTCACGGCACGACGGATGTGGGTGGCACCACGTCCCTATGGTCCGCATTCCTACACGCGGTATGATCTGGATTAAGGGGGCTTCGGCCCCCTTCTTTCATCCCACTGCGATGTCGCCTACCCCCCGTGAGCAGCAGGGGGTGATCAGGGTCCGGCGTTCCGTTTGCGACAGGCACTGATCCTTGTGCAGGGCGTGGCCCGACCGCAGGGGCAGGGTGCAGGTGCCGCACACACCCTGGCCGCAGGATACGGCAACGGGCAGGCCGGCGGTGGTCAGGGCCTGGGCCAAGGTTTGATCCGCCGGGATCTGGATGATGCGGCCATCGGGCAGCCAGGCGCGGAACGGCTGTGCATCGGCCCCCGGACCCGTGGGGGCAAACCCCTCCAGATGCACCCGCGCGCCGTCCCAGCCCAGATCATGCGCGGCCTGTCTTATGTCGGCCAGGAAACGGGCAGGGCCGCAGGCCTGCACATGGGTGCCGGGCGGGGCCGATGCCATCACGGCCCGGATATCCAGGCGTTGGCGGGGCACGGCGTCGGCGGGATAAAGATGCACCCGGTCCCCCAGGCGGGAAAGCCGGTCGGCGAACAGCACACCGGCAGCATCGCGCGTCGCGTAATGCAGGGTGAAGGACGCGCCATCCCCGGCCATGGCATCGGCCATGGCGATGATTGGCGTGATGCCGATGCCGGCGGCCAGCAGCAGATGATGCGGCGCACTGCGGTCCAGTGGGAAACTGTTGCGCGGGGATCCCGCACGCACCAGATCCCCGACGCGCAGCGCATGCATGGCGCGCGACCCGCCCCGCCCTGCGGGTTCCAGCTGCACCGCGATGGCATAGGCGGACCGGTCGCCGGGCGCGTTGGTCAGGCTATATTGCCGGATCAGACCGCCGGCCAGATGCAGGTCGATATGGGCACCGGGTTCGGCCCGCACGGGCAGGCCGAAGGGCCGGCGCAGACGCAGTCCCATGACGCCGGGCGACAGCAGGTCGGCGGTGGCCACGTGCATGGTACGGGGCGATCCACCCCGTCGCGTCAGCCAACCCCAGGCGCCGGTGACCAGCAGGCCCGCCAGACCCAGGGCCGTCAGGCACCAGAACAGGCGCAGCGCCAGACCACCGACAGCCCCGGTATGGACGGGCAGCATCCATTCAATGAAACGGCTGCCCGCCGGCATGGTCGCGTCGCTGTAGCGGGCCAGGATGCTGGCGTCATAGGCGTTCAGCCAGACCTGCCAGGTGGCGTTGGGCCGGGTGGCGGTTTCATCCTCCAGAAACACCAGCACCACCCGGCCACTGCCGCCGGGAAAGCGGACATTGCGGATGGGGGCGCCGGGCCGGTCGGCCCGTGCGGCGGCGATGATCTGGTCCAGGGGTAGTAATGGTTGGTCGGCACGGGCAACGACAAGGGGCGCCGGCTTGCCCGAAACAGGCGCGATGACACCGACCAGGACGGAGGTCCAGATCTTCAGCGCCACCATCACCCCGGTGAAGGACAGGGTGATCAGGGGCAATGCGGCCAGGATGCCGGTCAGGCGGTGAAGGTCGCGCAACAGGCGGACCCGCCCGCCCCCGCCGGCAACCACGAACAGGCCCCGCCCACGCGGACGCCCCCGCCACCAGAGGACAGGCCCCGTGATGGACAGGATCAGCAGGCCCAGACCGCTGAGCCCCGCAATGGTCTGTCCGTCCTTGCCCAGCAGCAGTGTGTAGTGAAGATCGAAAAGCCACTCGACGGGCCAGCCGGCGACGGTGGCCTCCCGCTTCACCTGTCCGGTGCCGGGATCGACCGACAGGCGCCATTCTGTGCCGCCCCGGTCCAGCCGCAGGATATAGGTACCGTCCGGTGTCTCCGGGTAATCGATCCGCAGCAGCCTTGCATCAGGCCGGTCGCGCAGCACCCTGCCGATCAGGGTTTGCAGCGGCAAGGGCGGGGCGCCATCGGCGGTCAGGGCCGCATGGTGCAGAAGATCATTCGCCTCATGCTTGAACAGGACGATGGCGCCCGTCAGTGCCTGCACCAGCAGCAACAGCGATAAGGGCAGGCCCAGCCAGCGGTGCGCCCATGCCAGCAGCCTCATGGCACCCCCGAAGACATGCAGAATGAAGCATGAATAAAATAGTCTGCTGTCACAGGGCACCCGAAGGCGGCCCCATGACAGCAGACTATGCCGGACCGGCGGGTCAGAACCGGGTGGTGACCGCGAACTTCACCGTCATGGGCAGGGCCGGGCTCAACAGATTGGCGCCCGTCGCCGCCCAATATTTCTTGCCCGTCAGGTTCTCCCCATTCAGGCGGAAGGTGACGGGATGGTCGGCAATGTCGGTGCTGTAACGGATGCCGGCATTATAGGTGGTATAGCCGTCGATGAAGGCCGTGTTCTGATTGTTGATGGCGCGATTGCCGACATAGAACAGGCCGGCGGAGACGCCCAAACCTTCCACCGTCTCCGGCTTGTATTCCGCAAACAGGGACGCCGTGTATTTGGCCGTGTTTTCCGGACGCTTGCCGATGACGGCGGTGCTGGCGGCCTTTTCCTGGGCCGCATCCAGATACATGGCCGTGGCAAAGACCGACAGGCGTTCGCTCACCTCACCCGTGGCGCTGGCTTCCCAGCCCTTGTAGATGGTGCGGCCATCCTGAACGAAACGGTTGGCGCTGTTGAGAAAGGAAGAGGCGCGGTCAATGTCGAAATAGGTCAGAGAGACCATCAGACCCTTCTGCGGCTCGATCTTGACGCCGGCTTCCTTCTGCTTCGACATGGCAGGGGGCAGCACCTCACCGCCATTGGCGGCGGTCAGCGGGGCGACGCCGCCTTCTTCCAGCCCTTCGATATAGGTGGCATAGAGGCTGATCCAGTCCTGCGGCTTCACCACCAGGCCATAGGAAGGCGAGGTCTTGGTGGTGTTGTACGGCGTGCCCGTCTTCGACTTGTTCTGATAGTCGGTGTAGCGGGCGCCGACCAGCAGGTCGATCCAGCTTTCATAGGATATGCGGTCGAAAATATAGGCGCCCTGGTCCGTGATCTTGGACGGGTTGGGCACCACACGGGCCGGCAGCGGCGTTTCAGCCACACGCACGGGGTTATAGTAATTCTGGGCGTAATTGACGGTCGGGTTGCTGGGTGCTTCCGCCGTGCGGGTATTGATGGTGCCGCCCACGGACAGTTGGTGGGTCAGGGGACCGGTTTCAAAGGCGCCGGCCAGCTCTGTGCGGTAATTCTCGTTCACATAATCATTGCCGTTGGACAACAGCACCTGCAACGTGCCGGCCCCGGTGGTCAGGTTATAATTGCGGAAGGTGTTGTAATGCCGGTCGCGCGACAGGTCGGACCGCCCCGCCTGACCCGTGATCGACCAGTTTTCGGCAAAGCGCCATTCGACATGGGCCATCAGGTTCAGTTCGTTGGCATCCGAATACATCCATTCCGACGACAGGCTTTTCTTCGGGTCCCACATCGGGGGCAGAATGGTCACGCCATTGACGGCGGCGGGCAGGGTGATGGTCGCCGTCTCCGTGATCTTCTTGTCGATATATTCGGCATCCAGGCGGATTTTCACCGTTTCAACCGGGTCCCAGTCAAAGGCGACGGCGCCCACGCTGCGGTGCCCCTCGACCGCGTCCACCCCGGTTTCCAGCCAGCCCTGCACGGCATTCACGCGCAGACCGAATTCATCCTCTTCCCCAAAGCGGCGGGACATGTCGGCATGGACGCCGACGCCACCGAACTGATTGCCGCTGAGCGTGATTTCGTTCAGCGCCTCTGCCGTTGGCCGTTTCATGGTCAGGTTCACGATGCCGGCGGGGGTGGTGAACCCGTAATAGAGCGAGGCGACGCCCTTCAGCACCTCCATCCGCTCCTTATCCTCCATCGGCAGGTCGATCTGGTTCACGATCGGCAGGGAACCGTTCATGCGGTAATTGCTGCGGTTTTCGACGGGAATGCCGCGGATGGCCAGATTGGCGTAAACGGCGGGGCTGACCTGGGAAAAGGTGACACCGGCGGTGTTGCGCACGGCATCGCCCATGCTGGTCACCTGCTGCGCATCCAGCAGGTCGCGCGGCATGATGTTCACCGTCAACGGCGTGTCCATCATGCGCGCGCCCCGGAAGGTGCCGGCCTGCACATAATCGGCGCCGAAGCTGTTCTTGCGGTCTGCGGTCACAATGATCTCTTCCAGCAGCGGGCCGCTGCTATCCGCCTTTTCTTGAGCATTTGAATTGTTAAAATACAGCATCTGGCCTGTCAGTGCCAATCCCAGCGCCACCCCAGCCTTCATCGTCCTCATGTCAGAATCCCCGTATTTGTGTCTGTGCCTACCTGTCGGCCGCTCCCCTTGCCGGGTCGCGATGTTCTGAAGGCAAGATAGCATTATGTACTTATAGAATACAATATGCTTTGGAGGGACGAAAGCAGGGGGCGGCAGCCGCCGGCGCGGTCTCATTGCCGGACCGGGGATATTTGCCTGTTGGTTGTGTACCTGTTTGGTGGTCAGCCCACGGTATCCGGTGGATCGCCATAGACCTGGGCGCTGATTGTCATTGCCGCGGCGGTCAGCGGGGCGATCAGGTCCGACCGCCCCGGCGTTTCGCCTTCTGTCACCCGATATGAGGCGGAAATGGCGGCCAGAACCTTCCCGTCGGGCCGTTTGATGGGCACCGCCACGCAATGCAGATCGGGCACGATCTCCCCCTCATCCCGGGCGACATCCGTCATGGCGATCTGCCGCAGGGTGCTGCGCAGGTGATCGGGGTCGGTGATGGTGGCGGATGTCAGGGGAACGAAGGGGCCAAGGGCCAGGTACTTTTCCCGCTCATCCTCCGGCAGGTTGGCCAGCAGCACCTTGCCCATGCCCGAACAATAGGCCTCCAACTGCTGCCCGACCTTGGTGAACAGGGCATCGGCGCTGCGCCCGGCCTTCAACCGGTAGGTCACCATGTCATTTTCCAGCGTGCCAAGCTGAACGATGCAGCCGATCTGCCGGGCCAGACCCGGCAGGACCGGTGCCGCCTTGCTGACGATGACCTGCTTCTCATCAATCCGGGCATTCAGCAGCAGCAGCCGGCTGCCCGCCATATACCCACCCCCCGGATCGGGCGACAGATAGCCCGCCGCCACCAGCGTCGCGATCTGACGGTGGGCGGTGGATACCGGGATATCAAGCTGGCGCGCCAGATCGGTGATCGACCGTCCCCCACCGCCATTGATGACGCTGTCCAGCATCGTCAGCGCCCGCAGGGAGGAGGAGAGGTGAGGGGTTCCGTTTCTCATGATGTAAGAAATTACCGCAGGCGTCGGCTGGTGACCAGCGGCACCATCGGATATGGTGCGCTTATGCTGTGCGGGGGCAACGGCCCCCTGCCGGCATGGATCACGCGTTGCTTGCCGCCGGCGGGTGCCCGGCGGAACCCCATGATAATTTGAGGAAACGGCCAGATGGTCTCGCCCACATATGAGGAAGTCGCCCGGCGTCTGCGTCAGGCCCATGATGGCACCGCCATCGCACCGCTGCGCGACGCGCTGGACCCGCTTGACGCCGACGGGGCCTATGCCATTCAGGCCCTCAATACCCAATGGTGGCAGGGACAGGGCCGTAAAATCGTGGGGCGCAAGGCCGGCCTGACGGCCAAGGCCGTGCAAAAGCAGCTGGGGGTGGACCAGCCGGATTTCGGCGTGCTGTTCGATGATATGCGCGTTGCCGATGGCGGCTTCCTGGACCCGGCCAGAACCTTGCAGCCAAAGGCAGAGGCGGAAGTGGCGCTGATCCTGGGTCAGGCCCTGCCCAGCCCGACCACCAGCGCCGCCGATGTGGCGGCAGCGGTCGCCAGCGTGCATGCCGCGATTGAAATCGTCGACAGCCGTATCGCCAATTGGGCCATCACCTTCGCGGATACCGTTGCCGATAACGGCTCCTCGGCCTTCTTCGTGATCAGCGCGGAGGGCAGGCCCCTGACGGGGCTGGACCTTTACACCTGCGGCATGGTGCTAGAGGTGGATGGGGCCGTTGCGTCATTGGGGGCGGGGGCCGCCTGTCTGGGCCATCCGCTGAATGCGGCGGCTTGGCTGGCCAGTACGCTGGCCGCCCGTGGGCAGCCATTGCAGGCCGGCGATATCCTGCTGACCGGTGCCTTGGGGCCGATGGTGCCGCTGGTGCCGGGGCAGACAGTCACCGCAAAGGTGGGCGGGCTTGGCAGCTGTTCCTTCACCTATGCCGCCGGGTGATACCGGCGGTCAGAAACCCTGACCCCCGGTATCGGGCACCCGCTATGGTCCAGTCCTATTCCCGCACGACATAGGTGTAGAAGCGGATGCGCCCATCGGCATCCTGCTTGCGATAGACGCCCTGGATTTCATTGTCGAAGCCGGGGAACAGGTTGGCCCCCTTCTCGAACACTTTCAGGTAATCGATCATGGGGCGGGCGGCTTCCGTCAGCCGTTCGCCCGGCAGAATGGTGGCGATACCGGGCGGATAGACCAGCATCAAGGTGGTGGCAATCCGGCCCGGCAACTGGTCCAGGGTGACGAAATCCACCTTGTTGCGGACCAGTTGCTTGGCCGCCTTGTGCGGCAGCATGGCCATTTCCGGCAGATGTTCGGGCCGGAACTGCGCACGCTGCAACGCGCTGATATTATGTTCGCGATAGAAGGCGTGGATGTCGCGGCACAGATCGCCCAGCCGCACGCCGTTATAGCGCGGGGCCCGCCGGCGCACGAAATCGGGCATGATATCGTCCAGCAGGGCATTATCGTCATGCAGCCGCTTGAAGAAGATCAGTGCGCTCATCAACCCGCCGGCCTTGCTGCTTTCCACACCCGGCGTCAGCAGGAACAACAGCGAATTCAGGTCGTTCTTTTCCGGCACGATCTGATTTTCGCGCAGATATTCGGCCACCACGGGTGCCGGTATCCCCTGATCCAGATAGGCGCCCGTACGCCGGTCGAAACCGGGGGTCAGGATGGTCAGCTTGTTGGGGTCGGTCATGGCATAGTTGGGGCCAAGATGGCTGAACCCGTGCCAACCGCGCCCTGGTTCCAGCATCCAGTGTGACGGATCGCGGGCCAGCTCATCGGTCGGCACCTCCTCCCACCGCACGTCACGCCCGTCGAAGCGGGTGACATCGGGCACGAACGGGTCGAAGAACCATTGCCGGGCGGGATCGCTTTCCTTGTCGATGAATTCCCGCGCGATGGCGCGCAGCTTCTTGCGGGTCTCGATGCCCAGCCGGATCGTATCGTCCCACAATACCTCGCCCGACTTGCCCTTCATCATCTGCGCGCCGACATCCAGGGAGGCGAAGATGGGATAGAAGGGGCTGGTGGAGGCGTGCTGCAGGAAGCTTTCATTGAAGCGGCGATGTTCCACCCGGCGTTCGATATCACCGATATGCTTGTCCTTCACATGGATCTGTGAGGCTTGGCTGAAGCTGGCCAACTGCTTGTGCGTGGACTGGGTGGTGATGATGCCGGGGCTGTCGGGACCCAGTCCCTTCACCCCCATGCCGTATCGGCCCTGGAACAGCGGGTGGAACTTCATGAAGCCGGCCCAGGCCTCGTCGAACATGATGTAGTCACACAGTGGCCCCAGCTTCTCGACCAGCATGTCGGCATTGTTGATGGTGCCGTCATAGGAACATTGCTGGATCACGGCCACGCGGAACGGGCGCGGCCTTTTCCAGGCATCGGGGTCCTTCACCCAGGGGCTGGTACGGATCTTCTCGCGGATCTTGTCCTCGTCCAGCGCCTCGTAATCGATGGGGCCGATCAGGCCGTGGGCGTTGCGGTCGGTTTCCAGGAAGATCGGTGTGCCCTGACCCAGCAGTAGGGCGCCATGATGGGCCGCCTTGTGGTTGTTGCGGTCGAACAGGACAAGGTCGTCTTCCGCCACCAGCGCGCCCAGCACGACCTTGTTGGAGGCCGAGGTGCCGTTCAGCACGAAATAGGTGCGCTCCGCCCCGAAAATCTTGGCGGCTTCCTTCTGCGCGCGCAGCGCCGGCCCCTCATGCACCAGCAGGTCGCCCAGATCGACGACGGAATTATCCAGATCGTCGCGGAAAATCGCCTCGCCCAGATGTTCAACAAAGATGCGGCCGATGGGGCTGCGGCTATAGAAGATGCCGCCATTATGGCCCGGACAGGTCCACATCTGGTTGCCTTCTTCGGCATAATCGACCAGAGCGCCGAAGAACGGCGTCTTCAGGGTCTCGGCATATTGGCGCAGGCGGCTGATCAGGTTTTTGGCGATGAATTGCGGGGTTTCCTCGGCCAGGAAGACATAGCCGTCGATCTCCCGCATCACCTCCACCGGGATATCCTCCAGCCGCTTGCGCCGCACCAGCAGCACGATGGGCATTTCCAGCCCGCGCGCCCGCACCAGGGAGATCAGGGCGGCCGCCTTGCCCTCCGACCAGCGCTTGCCCCAGTCCAGCACCATGCAGCCGATGGCGGCATCGGTGCGGATGGCCAGCTCCGCGTCCTCGATGCGGCGCGCCTTGGTCACCTCGAAACCCAGACGCTCCACCTCCCCGATAATGTCCTGAAGCCGCGATCCCTCCAGCTCATCCGCCTCGAAGGCGGGGGCGCAGACCAGGAAATTGAAGCGGCGGAAGAAATCCATCGGTGAGCCTCCAGAAGCCACGCATGTGACAGGGAACGAAAATCAGCGGCTGCACAATGCCCCGTTCATCGCCGTAAAAGAAGTTACAAAGAAATGTCTTATGGTGCTGCGGCATGCCGCCGTCGATCACCCCGCCCGCCGCCGCAGCAGATAAAGCGGCACCGTCAGCAGCAAGATCAGTGCAGCCACCCCCAGCATCCACCCGTCCGACAGGGCGATGATCAGGATGCCGAAGGCCAGCCCCGCGATGGCGGCCAGCCGTACCCGCAGCCGTTCCGTCCCCGCCGGCACCTCCCCCAACAGGCGCAGCAGCGACAGGCAGGCATAGACATAGACCAGCACGTTCAGGATCACCGCCATGTTGATCACCATGCTGAACTGTTCGCCCAGCGTGGCCGACAGGGTGGAGATGCAGACGATGGTCATCAGCAAGGCGGTGACGATCAGGTTGCGCGACGGTGCGCCATGGGCGTTGATGCGCGACAGCATGCGCGGGAACAGGCCCAGTTCGGCGGCGGCTTCTGCCGTTTCGGCCCCCACCAGCATCCATCCGGCCAGGGTGCCCGCCGCCTTCACCATGGCGCACAGCGCCAGGATGCTGGCCGCCACCGGTCCCCAGATGCGGGCCGCCACTTCTGCGAACGGCGCCGTGGAGGCTGCCAGTTCCGCCGCCGGCATTACGCCCGACAGGGCGGTGCAGGCGATGATATAGGTGACACCCGCCACCCCGATGCCGCCCGCCGTGGCCAGCGGCACATCGCGTTCCGGGCGTTTCACCACCGCCGCCACGATGGCCGCACTTTCCAGGCCCAGGAAGGCCCAGATGATCAGGCCCAGCGAGGCGGTGATGGCCGACAGGTCGGACCCGCCCGTCACATTCCAGGAGGCCCGGAATATCTCCGGATCAAACCACGCCCAGCCCAGCCCGCCGACCAGCAGCACCGGCGCCAGCCCCAGAACCAGGGCCACCCCCTCAAACCGCGCGATCAGGCGCGCACCCCAGAGATTGACCAAGGTCATCAGCCAGATGATGGCGATGGTCACCCCGGCCAGCACCATCGGCACCTTGATCGACGCGAAGAAGGTGCCCAGATAGCCGGTGACGGCCAGCGCGATGGCGACATTCCCGAACCATGTGGCGATCCAGTAGACGAAGGCCGACTGGAAGCCCAGATAGCGGCCCAGCGCATCATGCACCTGGCCTGTCAGGCCCAGCCCGCCGGGCCGCAGCATGGCTAGGCGTGAACAGACCCAGCCCAGGATCAGGCATCCCAGCAGCACCGCGATCCAGCCGATCAGGGTGATGGACCCGATGGCGCCCAGGCTGACCGGCAGCAGAAAGATGCCCGACCCGATCATATTGCCCGCGACGATGGCCCCGGCCCCCAGGGGGCCGATCTTCTGGCTGCGGTTTCTCATGGGCCGGCCCCGTGCGGAGGGTAGAAATCCTGGCCAGCCTGTCGCATGCCAAACCTCCCGTATCGTCCGGCCCGCCGGGGCCCCGTGAAAAGCCTACCCGTTATTCCGCATCCGTCCACGGTTCAGGGGAGCATTGCCCCCTAAATCCGCCGGGCATGGATATCGGCAATGATCTCCCGCGCGGCATTGTGGCCCGGCGCACCGGTGACGCCGCCGCCCGGATGGGTGCCGGACCCGCACTGGTACAGGCCCTTGATGGGCGTGCGGTAATCGGCATGGCCCAGCATGGGGCGGGCGGAGAAAATCTGGTTCAGGTCCAGGGCGCCATGGAAAATATCACCCCCGACCAGCCCGAAGGTCCGTTCCAGGTCCAGCGGGCTGTTGATCTGCCGGCCAATGACCGACGCCTTGAAATTGGGGGCGTAGCGGTTGACGGTGTCGATCATCAGGTCGGCCACCGTTTCGCGGTGATCGTCCCAGGAGGCGCCATCGGGCAGTTCCGGGGCCACATGCTGACAGAACAGGCTGGCCACATGCTGCCCTTGCGGTGCCAGCGTGCTGTCGAGGGTGGAAGGGATCAGCACCTCCACGATGGGGTTCTTGGACCAGCCGTCGCGGCGCGCATCCATGAAGGCGCGGTCCATGTAATCCAGCCCCGGCGCGATGATGATGCCCGCCGTATGGTGGGGCGCGCGGTCCTTGCCGGGCAAGCTGGTGAAATCGGGCAGTTCCGACAGGGCCACATTCATGCGGAAGGTGCCGGATCCGCAGCGCCAGCTATTGATGCGGCGGTTGAATTCCGCCGGCTGCTCATTGGCGGCCGCCAGCGTGCCGAACAGCAGGCGCGGGTTCAGGTTGGACACGACCAGCCGGCCGCGCACGGCGGTGCCATTGGCGGTGACGGCCCCCACGGCCCGGCCCTTCTCGATGATCACTTCCGTCACCGGCGCATCGGTGATGATCTCCACGCCTGCCGCCATCGCCGATTTCGCCATGGCCTGGGTGATGGCGCCCATGCCGCCGATGGCGTGGCCCCAGGCCCCCTTCTTGCCATTCACCTCCCCGAACACATGATGCAGCAGGACATAGGCCGAGCCGGGCGTATAGGGGCTGGCGAAATTGCCGACGATACTGTCAAAGCCGAACACCGCCTTCACCGGCACGCTGTCGAACCAGCGGTCCAGATAATGGCCGGCGGACATCGCGAACAGGTCCAGCAATTCGCGCTGCAGGTCGATATCCAGCCGGTTCAGCCGCCCGCCCAGCCGCGCCGTCTTCAACAGTTCCGGCAGGGCTGCGAACAGCCCGCCTTGCACGACGTTCGGCGGGGTTTGCAGCACCAGATCACGCAGCACATCGGCAATGGCCCCCGTCACCCGGTCGTAATCATCCAGCCGTTCGGCATCCCGGGCGGAGAATTTCGCGACCTGCTGTTTGGTCAGGCCGTTGCCGCCCGTCATCAGGTGGGTGCCGTCATCGAACGGCAGGAAGTTCGACACTTCCCGTTCCACCACCCTTAACCCATGGGCCGCCAGATCCATGTCGTGGATGACCTTGGGGTTTAGCAGCGAGACGGTGTAGGCGGCGACGGAGTTGCGGAAGCCGGGATGGAATTCCTCCGTCACCGCCGCCCCGCCCACCACATGCCGGCGTTCCAGCACCGTTACCGACAGGCCGGCCTTGGCCAGATATGTGGCACAGACCAGACCATTATGGCCGCCCCCGATGATCACGACGTCGCGCATGGAACCTGTCCTTCTGAAGGGAAAATCATGATCAACCGATGCGCCCGCTCCCGATGCGCCCGCTCCATCCCGGTGCCGGGGCGTGGGGCAGGCGGCTTTCGGGGATCAGCGTGCGGATACGCCGGGCAAAGCTGCGCAGCGACATCTCGTTGCGGCCCAGCGGACCGGTCGTATAGGCACGGCTGCCCATGCCCTGCTGCACCCGTTCGATCAGCGTCTTGTCCTCCAGGCTGACCTGCCGGTTGATGCGCCAGTTGGCATAGCGCGCGGCCCGCATCTCCCGCCGGGCATCGGGATGCACATAGGCGATTTCCCGGATCACGCTGTCGGTGGGGGAGGTGGGGATCCACTGCATGAAGTCGATCTGGTCGGGATAGATGTCGAACGCCTGATTGGGCCAGAGCTTGAAATAGGTCCAGAGCCGCTGCCGTTCCGCCGGCAGGTGCGGCACCGCCGGTAGATAGGTCTGATAGAACCGTTCCGACCGGTTCTTCGACGGCACGTCGATCAGATGGCCCCACATCTTGTCGACCCATTCCTGCGCCTCCAGCCCGTAGCCCTGGCCGAACAGGCGGGTCAGGCCGGGATGGGCGACATTGATATGCAGGCTGTCGGAATAATTATCGCCGACATTCTTCCAGTTGACGGCCCGTGGCCGCAGCGTGACCCGGCCCAGCGGCACCAGTTCGGACAGGCGGTAGGGTTCGATCTCATGCTCATAGGGCCGCATCATCTCGGCCACGCTGGGCCCGCCGGCCTCCAGCCGGATGAAGATGAAGCCGTGATAGATCTCATGCTCCACGGCCAGCAGCGGGTAGTCGGCCAGCTGGAAATCCGGGAATTCCCGGCGATGCGGCACACCCAGCAGGGTGCCGTCGGTGCCATAGGTCCAGGCATGGTACGGGCAGGTGATGCGCCGCCCGCAATTCCCGACCTCCCCGTCCAGAAGGCGGGCCGCGCGGTGGCGGCACAGATTGTGGAAGGCACGGACCACGCCGTCATCGCCCCGCAGCACCACGATATTTTCGCCCATGAACGCGAAGCTGTGATAATCGCCCGGCTGCGGAATATCGTTATTGTGACAGACGATCTGCCACGCCCGGCGGAAGATCACCTCCCGCTCCACCGCCAGGAAATCCGCGTCGCGATAGATCCATCCCGGCAGGCTGACATCATTGTCGGCGTCGGGGATCGCATCGGCCATGGAACCATTCCTTCAGCGCAGCGTGTCAGCTTGTTGAACATTCGTGCAGCAGCGCGCGCCTGTCAACTGGCCTGCCATCGCCGCTTTGCGCGCGACAGGGCCGAAGGGGGCATGATAAACGACCACGCTGCCGGAAATGGAGAGTTGCATGACCACGCGCCCCCGGAAATTTTCCCGCATCCAGCCGGAATTGCGCCGGGAACATCTGGTGGCGGCGACCCTGCGCTGTCTGGCGGAACATGGTCATGCCGGCGTGTCGGTGCGCAAGATCGCGGCGGCTGCCGATGTCTCCATCGGCCTGATCAACCATTACTATCCCAGCATCGACCAACTGATCAGCCACGCCTATGAGACGCTGTCCGGCGGCATCGCCGATGGCCTGCTGAAAGCGTCGGAGGCGGGGACCGACCCGCGCGACAGCCTGTCCCGCTTCATCGCGGAAAGCTTCGGCCCGGCCATCCTGGACCCCAAGATGCTGGGCGTGTGGGTGGTGTTCTGGAGCATGGTGCGCCATTCCGCCGACATGGCCGCCGTACAGCAGCGCACCTATGGCCAATATCGCGCCGCCCTTGAACGCCATCTGGGGGCGCTGGCCGAACAGAAGGGCCTGCCGGCCATGAATATCCGGGCGGCGGCCACCGCGCTGAACGCCCTGCTGGACGGTCTCTGGCTCACCTGGTGCCTAAACCCCGCTGATTTCAGCGTGGAGGAGGGGGTTGCCATGTGCGAGGGCTGGGTGGACGCCTTCGCCGTGGGCCTGCTTGTTGAGCGGCTGAAGGCCTGAGCGGTAGATCGAATATTGGGTGATCGGAAGCCAACTCCTCGTCATCCCGGCGAAAGCCGGGACCCAGCGAGAGCAGCGATAGCTGCGACATGACTCATATCGGCGCTAACCGCGCCTGGGCACTGGGTCCCGGTTTACGCCGGGATGACGAAAGGGGAGTGTTCCGGTCACTGGAAAGCCGCTCTACTCCCACAGCCCGCGCACCAGCGCCATCATCTGCCGCGCCTCGGCCCAGCGGTCGGTCAGTTCCCGTCCGGCCCCATCAACCACGGCATAGGGGGGTGGCCCCAACTCCACCATGAAGCTCAACGTATCGTCCGCTGCGGCCTGTTCCCGCCACTGCGCAAAGCCCTGCCGCCACCAACTCAGGAACAGGTCCAGCCAGGGCTGGTGATGCCCGCCGACGGGGGCCTGCACCTGATGCGCGGTGGCGATGCGGCCATGAAAGGCCTTGGCCTGACGCAGGACGCGGGCGATGGCGGCGTGCTTGGCCTCATCGACGGGCAGGTCCCATTCCCCGGCCACCACATAATGGCAAAGGTCGGCGGTCAGCGGGATGTGGGGCAGGGCGTCCAGCATGCGCAGGAAGAACGGCAAATCCTGGGTCAGCCGGGCGCGGTGCGTCTCGTAAAAGATCGGCAGCCCCGCCCGCTCGCGCGCCCGCTCCAGGCCTTCCATCAGCCGGACCGCATCGGCCACCCGGTCCATCGGCCCCGCGATCTGCACATTCAGATGGTGGGCCGACAATGACGCCGCCTCGTCCGCGAACCGGTCCAGTTCGTCGGCGCTGCTTACCAGAACCTGTGCTTCCCAGGCCAGACCGCGTTCATTCATGAAGCGGGATGTGATGGCGGTGCGTTCCTTGCGCGCCAGATTGGTGCCCGCCCCGTCGAACCCGGCATCGACCATGGCCTGCAATGCCGTTTCCAGATCGTTCCAGACATCGAAGCCTGGACATTGATCCATCCCCCAGACGGATTGCAGGATCAGAAGACGGGGCATGGAACCCTCCCGGTGGCCGATGCTCCTGCTTCGTCCCTTCCGGCTTTCCCGTCCAATCGCAATCGCTCAACAACCCATGCGCGGATGCTATAACCCCGCCAGACAGGAGGCCGCTTCTTGCCGTACGGCCTCGGCCAGCCAGGAAACCGGCGGCGGGGTAGGGCCGATATCGGGTTCCAGCAGGGTGAAGTCAAAGCCGATGGCAGGCAGCACAGGCCGCACCACCACGCCCAGCCGGCGGAACAGCCGGGCCGAAAACGGCTCCACAATGGCCAGACCCAGCCCCGCCTCCACATAGGCATAGATGGGCAGCGATTGCTGGCATTCCAGCAGCCGTTCCACCATCACCCCATGCGCCGCCAGGGCGGCATCGATGCCGTTCCACAGGGCATCGGCCTCATGCATCGGGCCGATGAAGCTTTCGCCGGCCAGATCGCTCACCTGCAAACTATCCTTCCCGGTCAGCCGGTGTCCGGGCGGCAGGGCGCAGACATAATCGGCGCGGATCAGGGGCGTGACGCGGATACCCTCACGCGGGCTGGACGCCACGCCGATGCCCAGATCGGCCTGACCCAGGAACACCCTGTCCTCGATGGCGCGTTGCCCCAGCGCCTCCACCGTCACCTTCACTTCCGCATGCCGTTCCCGAAACCGGCGCAGCACAGGCGGCAGGATGGAGGTGGCAAGGGCCGACAGGCAGGCGATACGCACCGTTCCCACGGGATGGGCCCGGATGCGACGCGCCGCCTGGGTCAGCAGGTCCAGGCCCGTGAAGGATCGCTGCACCGCCTCGAACAGCGTCTCTGCCTGGGCCGTGGGATGCACCCGCCCGCCCCGCCGTTCAAACAGCGCAAAGCCCACCGCATATTCCAGGTCGGCGATCAGGCGGCTGACCGATGGCTGGGAGATGTTCAGCATGGCGGATGCGGCGGTCACTCCGCCGCTCATCATCACCGCCCTGAACGCCTCGATCTGTCGCATCCGCATGGGGATATAGTATTCACGAATGAACTCGTGACGCAATTCGATTGGATGCGATGGCTGGTCCGGCGGCAGAATGGTTTCAACAACAGCCCGTACCCGGAGGAAACCATGAAGTACGAACAGCAGCGCGAACAGTTCCAGCGTGAAGGCTACGCGGTTTTCGAACGCGTGCTGGAAGGCGAATTGCTGGATATCCTGCGTGCGCAGTGTGGCCGCATGGTGGAGCGGGAGGATGCGCGGCTGGACGCGCTGGGCGTCGATGTCGACGGCATCACCCATCGCGGCAACCGCTATTTCGCAGGCGAATGCCAGCGGGTGCAGCCGGAACTGCGCGAAATGCTGTTCTCCGACGTGATGGCCGATATCTGCCGCGCCACCATCGGCGACGACGCCTATTTCTTCTATGACCAGTATGTGGTGAAGGGGGCCGGCGGCGGCATGTCCTTCAGCTGGCATCAGGATAGCGGCTATGTCGTGGGCAATGGCGGCCCGCCGGACCACAAGCCCTACCTGACCTGCTGGTGTACCCTGGACGACACCACCATCGAAAACGGCACCGTCCGTGTGCTGCCCTTCAGCCAGGTTCCCGCCAGCCGCGACGGCATCGTCCCGCATGTGCGCCAGCTCGGCACCAACGATCTGGTCGGCTGGACGGGGGATGAGGAAGGGGTGGTGGTGGAAGTGCCGGCCGGCAGCATCGTCGCCTTCTCCTCCCTGCTGCTGCACGCCACCGGCGCCAACCGCACCGACCGCATGCGCCGCGTCTATCTGGCTCAGTACAGCCCGGAAGTCATCCTGAACCCCGGCACCAAACAGCTGCGCCGCAACGCCATCCCGGTCCTGCGCAATGGCAAGCAAGTGACATTCGCGTGAGGGGACGGCGGGCGGAATTGCTGACTTTCCGCCCGCTTCCTGCTATGCTGTCCACATCATGACCATTCCCGTCTTTCCCGATCTGATGCTGCACGTTTTCGGCTCGGGAAAGGCGCGCACCCGCGAAACACCCCCTTATTTTGTGTTTCATTCGGTTGCACAGACTTTTCGGAGCGGGCCCGTGCGCGTCTCTGAAAGACCTGCGTCGTTCCCTCACCCTCCCGACCGCTGACGCGCTCGGGCCCCTCCCTCTCCCGCCAAGCGGGCGAGGGGCAAAAACTTCTCCCCTCGCCCACGAACGTGGGAGAGGGAGGGGCCCAAGCCTGCCAAGGCTTGGGAGGGTGAGGGCACCCAATAACCCCCAACCGTCACCCCGCCACCACCACCTGTGCCGCTTCCCGCAAGGCCTTCACGAACGCCGTGACCGCCGCACTCTGGCTGCGGTTGCGCAGAAGGTGGATGCCGTCATTGGTCTGTTCGCCCGCCGCCATGGCATAGCAGGTCAGGCTCCCGTCCTGGCTGGCCGCCAGGGCCAGGGATCGCGGCACGACCGTGATGGCCGGCCCCTGCCGCACCACCTCCAGACAGGCAAGCGTGCTGTCCAGCTCATAGTCGGGAAAGCTGCGCTGGGCGATGCGGGTGCGGATGGCGGGGGCGAAGCGGTGCTCGCTGCCTGGTGCCGGGCGGGGCAGGGCCCAGGGCCGCTGCTCCACCGCGTCGCGCCGTCCCCGGCCCTCCGGCAGGGGGTGGGATGCGGCGGTGACGATCATCAGCGGTTCACGCGGCAGGGCCGTCACCACCACCTCGTCGGCATAGGCGGACCCGTCGAACTTGCTGATATCGCAGACGACAAGGTCCAGCGACCGGTCGACCAGACCTTGCAGCAGCACATCCGCCGTCCCGCCGGTCACGGTGACCCGCACCCCCTCATGCACCGCCCCGAACCGCCCGATGGCGCGGGTCAGCAGCGGGTTCATGGGATAGGGGCCGGCACCGACCCGGACCGTGCCCGACCCTGGTCGAGTCAACTGGTTGGCGGCACTGTCCAGGTTGCCGGCGGCGGCCAGCACATCCTGCACGGGCCGGATCAGCCGGTCGCCGGCATCGGTGGGCCGGACATAATGGGTGGTGCGGTCGAACAGGACGGCACCCAGTTCCTCCTCCAGCTTCTGGAGGCTGCGGCTCAACGCCGACTGGGTGATGGCCAGTTCGTCGGCGGCCCGCGCAAAGCTTTGCAGACGGTACAGCGCCTCGAAATGCTGAAGCCGGCGCAGGTTCATGACGCCCCTCCGATGAAGAACCGGGTGATCCAGCCCGTCAGCCTTCCATAGGGGGCGGCGACAAGATGGGATTGGTTGAAGCGGCCCATGCGCAGGACTGCGCGGGCATGGGACAGGCGCAGAAAGCCCTCATGCCCGTGATAGGCGCCGGTCCCGCTTTCGCCGACACCGCCAAAGGGCAGATCCTCCTGCCCGACATGCAGCATGGTGGCATTCACCGTCACCCCGCCCGACCGCGTGCTGTTCAGCACTTCGGCCACGCGGCTGCCATCGTCGGAATAGCAGTAAAGGGCCAGCGGCTTGGGCCGGTCATTGATGAAGGCCAGCGCATCCTCCACCCGGTCATAGGGCAGGATGGGCAGGATCGGTCCGAAAATCTCCTCCCGCATGGCCATGCTGTCGGTGGGCGGGTCGATCAGCAGGGTCGGCGGGAACAGGCGCTGGGCCGTGTCGCCGGCATCACGATGCCTGACCACCCGCCCGCCGGCGTCGGCCACCATCGCCGACAGGCGGGCGTGATGGCGGTCGGTGATGATGCTGGTATAGTCGGGATTGCCGGTGATGGTGGGGTACATGTCCTCCACCCGTCGCATCAACACCTGCGCAAAGGTCTCCATCCGGTCGCGCGGCACCAGCACATAGTCGGGCGCCACGCAGGTCTGGCCGGCATTGAAGAACTTGCCCATGGCGATGGTGCGCGCCGCCTTGTCCAGCGGATAATCGGGCAGGATCAGGACCGGCGACTTACCGCCCAGTTCCAGCGTCACGGGCGTCAGATTGTCCGCCGCCGCCTGCATCACCGCCCGCCCGACGCGGGTGGACCCGGTAAAGACCAGATGGTCGAAGGGCAGGCGGGAGAATGCGGTGGCCATGTCCGCCCCACCCGTCACCACCGCCACCTGATCCAGCGCAAACAGGGTGCCCAGCAAGGTGCGCAGCAACTCCCCCGTCAGGGGTGCCTGTTCCGACGGCTTGATCATCACCCGGTTGCCCGCCGCCAGCGCATCGACCAGCGGCCCCAGGGTCAGGAAAAGCGGGTAGTTCCAGGGCGACAGGATGCCGACCACGCCCAGCGGCTGATATTCTACCCGCGCGGATGCCGGCTGGAACGCCAGCCCCGCCATCCGTCGCCGGGGCCGCATCCAGTCCTTCAGATGCCGACGGACATGGCGGATACCGTTCAACAGCGGCATCAGCTCGCCCAACTCCGTCTCCTGACGGGCGCGGTTGCCGAAATCGGCGCTGACGGCGGTGATCAGGTCCCCCTGGTGCCGGCGGACCAGGCGGGCCAGACCATCAAGGGCGGCCAGCCGCGCCTTCAGGTCCGGCGCACCGTGACGCTTCACCGCCTCTTGCTGGCGCGCCAGCAGGCCTTGCAGGTCCGGCACCCCGTCCATCACGTTTCCTCAAGATTTCGTTCAATTGCTTATCCCGAACATACATGACCAAGGGTCTGTTGATGCGTCCATGGAAATCATCAGGTGATGATTTTTTGGCAAGATCACCATTGGACCGCCCCGAATATCATCGCCGAAGTTGCAAGGGCGGAACCCGATGACACTTCCATATCTGATTGTGGGCAGCCTGCTGTTCATCCTGTTCATCATTTTGCTGCACCATCTTCTGGGCCAGACCGCACGGGAAGGCATACCGGACCGGGAAGCGGCCTTGAACCGTTTCCGCGACATCCTGCCGGATGTGCCCGCTGCCGGTGCGGCCCTGTCCCGTGACGGGCTGTCCGCCCTGATCGACCTGGGGGCGGATAGCCGCTTCGGCCTGCTGCTGACCATGGGCCGGTACGCCACGGCGCGGGTGGTTGGGGCGGAGAATGTGACCGGTTGGGACCTGCGGGATAATGTTCTGACCCTGTCGCTGGCCGATTTCACGGCCCCGTCCTTCCGTCTTTCCTTCGCCGATCCGGCGGAGGCGGCGCACTGGCGGGCGCTGCTGGAAGCGCTGCGCAATAAATAACGACAATATCTGGGAAGAAACGATGCCGGACAACCTGAGCTATCCCGATGTCGCCACCCTGGCCAGCCCGGTTTATCTGCTGCTGCTGGTTCTTGAACTGCTGCTGATGCGCCTGAACCTGCTGCGCGCACATTATGAGACGCGGGACAGCGCCGCCAGTCTGGCCATGGGGGTCGGCTATGTCATCACCGGCCTGTTCTCCGGCCTGCTGATTGGTGGCGGCATTTCGGCCATCATGTTCTGGGTCTATGACCATCGCCTGTTCGATATCGGAACGTCGGTCTGGGCTATCGTCGCCTGCTTCCTGATCGACGACATGCGCTATTACTGGGCGCACCGGTTCATGCACCGTATCCGCTGGCTCTGGGCCAGCCATGTCGTCCATCATTCCAGCCAGCATTTCAACTTCGCCACGGCCCTGCGCCAGCCCTGGACCGGCGCCATCATGGGCCTGTTCGTGCTGAAGCTACCCCTGGCTTTCCTAGGCTTCCACCCGGCCATCCTGATCTTCGCGTCGTCCCTTAACCTGCTGTACCAGTTCTGGATCCATACGGAATCCATCCGCCGCATGCCGGCTTGGTTCGAGGCGGTGATGAACACGCCCTCCCATCACCGCGTCCACCATGGCTCCAACCCCCGCTATCTGGACTGCAACTATGCCGGCACCCTTATCATCTGGGACAAGCTGTTCGGGACCTTCGTGCCGGAACAGGATGATGATCCGGTGCGGTTCGGGCTGGTGCGTGATTTGGGCACCTTCAACCCGCTGCGCATCGCCTTTCATGAATTTTTCGGCATCGCCAAGGATCAGGCGCAGCGCGGCCTGTCGCTACGCGACCGCTTCCTCTACCTGTTCGGCCCGCCAGGGTGGAGCCATGATGGCAGCCGCGACGACACCGACAAGATCAAGGCGGCCTTCCTGCGCCGTCATCCGGAACAGGCCGGTACGCCGGGCCTGCCACCGGCCACCGGTGCGGGCATGCCCATGATGGGGCGGGAGGTGGCTGATGCTGCTGGCGGTCAGTGATGCAATCCTGGCGCTGGCCTGCCTCTGGGCTGGCTGGACCCTGCTGACGGAATTGGCGACGGGGCCTGTCCGTCTGCTGGCCGCCGCGATCCTGGCCCTGGCCATACCGTCCACCCTGGGCGCCCTGAAGTTTGCAGGGTGGGAGCCGGAATGGCTGACCATCCTGCATCGGGATGCGTCGGAGATTTACGCCCTGCTGGGCTTCGCCACCATTGCCATGGCCCTGTTTCTGCTGCACGCCACTCGCCGCGCCTCCTGGGTCGTGGGGATCGGCATTGTGCTTGTCGGTGGGCTGACCTTGGCGGGGCAGAAGGCACTGGTTGGGCCGCTATCCAGCCTCTTCATCTTAGCCGGCACCCTGCGTTTGCTGACGCGGACGACGCGGCTTTGGCTGGGCATGTCAATCCTGGGTGTCGTCCTTGCTGCGCTCACGCGGGTACCGGGACTGATGGGGCCGGACGCCCGCATCATCGGACTGCATCTGGGGCTGGCGCTGTGGGTGGCGACGCTGGCAATGGGGGTGCGGGATTATTCATCATCCTCTGCCGCCAGGATAGCCTGAATGTTTCGGGCTGCGTGCAGGATGTGGAGTACCAATACTCTCTTCGTTTCAACGCGATAAAGGATCAGGTAGCTTCCATGGATGCGCTGCCTGATGTCGTTTGTCACTCGAACTCGCAGCAGGGGCCAACTGTGAGGTTGCAGGCCAATAGCCTCCGCCTTAGCTGTCAGTTCATTGACGAATGACGCGGCACGGCGCGGATTGTCGATAGCGATATAGTTCGCTATTTCTTCGAGATCGCGACTGGCGCGTTGGGAGAGTTCGACCCTCACGCCTGTTCACGCTCCTTCGCCATGGCAAGATACTTCGCTTCAAGTCTTGCACGAACGGCCTCGACCGTTTCCACCCGACCGGCCGCGACGTCTTCCAGGCTTTCAGTGATGGCAGCTTCGATTTCAACTAAGGCATCCACCTGCTCCACCTGATCCCGCCGGATCAGGTCGCGGATATAGTCACTGACGCTGGCATATTGGCCGCTGTCGATACGGGACTGGACCCAGTCGCGCATGCGGTCGGGCACCGAAACGTTCATGGTCGCCATCGCGGCCTCCCTCTCAATCCGATCCCTATCATGCCATTTTTTGCCAAAGCCTGCCAAGACGGAGACCCTGCCTTGACCCGTGCTGCCCTGTCGTTGCGTCTGTTCGCCCTCTATCTGGGGGCCAATGGTCTGATCCTGCTGCTGGTCCCCAACCTGTTATTGGCCCTGCTGGGACTGGCCCCGACGGAAGAGCCTTGGATACGGGTCCTGGGGATCATCGTCTTCAATCTGGCGCTTTACTATCATGCCGGTGCCGATGGGGTGGCGTTCCAGCGGATCACGGTGGTCACGCGGGTCATTGTCCTGGTGGGCTTTTCGGGCTTGGTTCTGGCCGGTCTGGCGCCGGGCCTGCTGATCCTGTTCGGGCTGGTGGATTTCTCAGGCGCCATCTGGACGGCACTGGCCATGCGGCGGGACCGGGCTGTTTCCCAGAACGCATCACCATAGGTATCGCAATTCCCCTAACGTCTGACGGACAGCAACCAGGGACGGAGGGAAAGCGATGGGCACGGGGGCTAGCCTGAATACGGGCGAACGCGCCGCCAGCTTTGCCCGGCTGGAGGTGGAAACCTTCGATCTGGTTATCATCGGCGGCGGCATCACAGGGGCGGGGATCGCTCGTGATGCCGCCCTGCGCGGCCTGTCCGTCGCCCTGCTGGAGGCGCAGGATTACGCGTCGGGCACCAGCAGCCGGTCATCCAAGATGATCCATGGCGGCCTGCGCTATCTGGCCCAGGGCGATGTGGCCCTGGTCCGAGAAAGTGCGTCCGAGCGGCAGGTGCTGCGCCGCATCGCCCCGCATCTGGCCCGCATCACACCCTTCGTCATTCCCACCACGTCGCTGACCACGCAGGCCAAGCTGCGTGCCGCCCTGTGGAGCTTTGAGAAGCTGGGTGCGGTGCCAGCGGCGGAGCAGCATGAGGTCTGGGGCCTGGAGGAACTGGCGCGGCGGGAACCGCGTCTGCGCCGCGATCGGCTGAACGGTGCCGTCGCCTATCCGGAATTCCTGACCGACGATGCCCGCCTGACCCTGGCCAATGTGCGCT
The DNA here is from genome assembly GCF_057809555.1 of Niveispirillum sp. FG156. NCBI lineage: Bacteria > Pseudomonadati > Pseudomonadota > Alphaproteobacteria > Rhodospirillales > Azospirillaceae > Niveispirillum > Niveispirillum sp. FG156. Next base: position 82,668 of record NZ_JBMDKE010000015.1, read on the forward strand.
CTGCCGCCGCTGCCGGGGCTTTGGTCCTGAACCATGCGCGGGTGGAAAGCCTGCTGGAGGAGGGCGGGCGGGCCGTCGGCCTGATCGCCCGCTCCACCCTGGTGGGTGAGGACAAGGCGGCCCGCGTCAGGGCGCGGGTCGTCGTGAATGCCGCCGGCCCCTGGGTGGATGGGGTGCGGGCGTTGGCGGCGGGAGATGGCGACCGCCGGCTCTCCATCTCCAAGGGCATCCATATCGTGCTGCCGCGCGGTGTGCTGCCGGTGGCATCCACGCTGATCCTGCGCGCGCCGGACAAGCGCAATATCTTTGCTGTCCCGCGTGGGGACTTCACCTATCTGGGCACCACGGACCAGTTCCAGCCCGGTGTCGATTACTGGCCGGAGATTGGCCGTGCCGATATCGATTATCTGCTGAATGCCACCCAGGCCGCTATAGATGTGCCCACCATCCGGGACCAGCATATCGTTTCCCTGTGGGCCGGTATCCGCCCCCTGATCGGGGAGGCGGGAAAGAAGGCGACGGAAGTGTCGCGCAAGGATGAGATGTGGGTCGGCCCCAGCGGTGTCATCGCCATCGCGGGCGGCAAGCTGTCGGCCTATCGCGCCATGGCGTCTCGCATTGTGGATGAGGTTGCGGGGCGGTTGGGCCGGCGTTCGCCGCCCTGCCTGACGGCGGACCTGCCCCTGCCCGGTGGGGAGCGCGTTCTGGATGGCGATGACCGCTTGGACCGTCTTTACGGCACGGAGGCCACGTTGATCCGTGCCGCCGGCGGTGATGTGGCGGCGGAGGCCCGCCAGGCCGTCCTGCATGAAGGGGCCGCGACGCTGGAGGATTATTGGGTCCGGCGCAGTGCCAGGGCATGGTTCGACACCGACGCGGGCCGCGCAGCCCTGGCCCCGGCAGCAGAGGCCATGGGCCGGCTGCTGGGTTGGGATGAACGCCGCCGGGCCACCGAAATCCATCATTGCCTGCAACTGGACCGGAACAGCCGGCGGGCCCTGTCGCCCGGACCGGGGGGAGAATGACATGACTATCGCTACCCAACTGGCCGAACGGATTGGCCGCGACAAGGTGCTGGGCGACGCCGAAACGCTGCGCGCCCGCCGCTATGATCAATGGTGCGTGAAGCATCTGCGCGACTGGCGCGGTGAGCCTGTGCCCGCCCCCGGCATCGTGGTCCGGCCCGAAAGCGTGGCCGATGTCCGTCAGGTCGTACTGTTTGCCAATGAACGGCGCATTCCCCTGATCCCTTTCGGTCTGGGCAGTGGTGTCTGCGGCGGGGTGGAGCCGACGCCGGAGGCCATCCTGCTGGACATGGGCGGCATGGCGTCGGTGCGGTTCATTGATGAGACGAACCTGCTGGCCAGCTTCGATGCCGGCATGAACGGGCTGCTGGCGGAAGAAACGGTGGCGGCCCATGGCCTAACCATCGGTCATTGGCCGCAATCGATCGGGATCAGCAGCGTTGGCGGCTGGGTCTCCACCCGCGCCTCGGGCCAGTTCTCCACCGCCTATGGCAATATCGAGGACATGATCTATGCCGTGGAGGCGGTGATGCCCAATGGCGATATCGTCACAATGGGCAAGGCACCGCGCGCAGCAGCGGGGCCGGACCTGCGCCACCTGCTGATGGGGGCGGAGGGGACGATGGGCGTGGTCACCGGCGTCACCCTGTCGCTGCGCCGGGCCGCACCCTTCCGCCAATGTTCCATCTTCTTCGCCAAGGACATGGAGGCGGGGTTCGAGGCGCAGCGGCGGATCATCCAGGCCGACTGGAAGCCGCCCGTGATGCGCCAGTATGATGGTCGGGAGGTTCGCCGACTGTTCAAGGATTTTCAACGCGATGGCCAGTCCCTGTTGCTGATGGTGCATGAAGGTCCGCGCGAACGGGTGGAGGCGGAGATGCCCGCCATCGCCGTCATCGCGGCGGCGGCGGGGCTGGAACCGGGTGATCCGGCGGCGGCCGAACAATGGCTGGCGCGCCGTAACCATGTGCCCACCTGGAAGGACATGTTCGAACGCGGCTATGTCGCCGATACCGCCGAAATCTCTGGCACCTGGACACAGATCGCCGACATCTACAATGATGTCATCCACGACCTGAACGGGGTTGACGGCGTCATCAATGCATCGGCGCACAGTTCCCATGTCTACCGTTCCGGGATTAATCTGTATTTCTCCTTCGCCGCGACGTTCGAGGATACAGGCTCCATGGAACCCGCCTATTTCGAATGCTGGCGCCGCATTATGGAGGCCACGGCCCGCCATGGCGGCGGGGTGGCGCACCATCATGGTGCGGGCCGGCTGCGCAAACCCTATCTGGCTCATGATCTGGGGTCCGGTGGCGTGGCCCTGCTGCGCCGGTTGAAGGCGGCAATGGACCCGAACGGGATCATGAACCCAGGCAACCTGATCCCCGATGCCTGAACTGCTGCTGGCCCTTGATTGCGGCACCACGGGTGCCCGTGCCCTGCTGATCGATGCGGGCGGCACCGTGCTGGCGGGGGCCAAGCAGCCTATCCCATCCGCTTTCCCGGCGCCTGGAAGGGTGGAACAGGATGGGGAACAGGTCTGGGCCATCTGCCGGGCGGTCATCGCCCGCGCACTGGATCAGGCAGGGCGTTCCATGCAGGACGTGGCCGCCATCGGCGTGACGTCGCAGCGGTCCAGCACGGTCCTGTGGGATCGCGCCACCGGGCGTCCCATGGCCCCGATCCTGGTCTGGAGCGATCTGCGCGGCATGAACCGGTACAAGCAGCTGCGCTCTGCCGGCTTCATGCTGTGGCCGCAGGTGCCGGCGGCGAAGCTGGAAGCCGCACTGGATCTCGTCCCCGATGGCCGTGCCCGCATGGGGCGGGGTGACCTGTGCTGGGGCACGCTGGACAGCTATCTGATCTTCCGCCTGACGGGTGGCGGGGCACATGTCACCGATATCGGATCGGCGTGGCTGTCGGGCTATATTGGCTATCCTGACCATGCCGGTTGGAACCCCACCCTGATCGCGCATCAGGGGCTGGGGCTAGGCCTGTTTCCCGCCATCACCGACAGTTGGGGCCCCATCGGGAGGACCGAACCATCGCTGTTCGGCGCATCCGTGCCCGTGACGGCGGTCATCGCGGATCAGCAGGCGGGCATGTTGGCCCATGGGCGGCTGTCGGCGGGGGCCTGGAAAGCCACTTATGGCACATCGGGCGTCCTGATGGCGTCCACCGGTGCCAACCCGGTCAGCCCGCATCGCACCATACCCATCCAGGCCATGACAAAGGCGGGCGACCAGATTTCCTGGTGTGTGGAGGGCATGGTGATCAGTTGCGGCGCCTTCCTGACCTGGCTGTGCCAGGAGATGGGCATGTTTGCCGATGCCGCCGCCTTGTCGGATGCCGCCGCCAGCGTGCCGGACACGCGCGGCGTTATCGTTCGCCCCTCGCTGCAGGGGCTGGGCGCACCGCACGGGCGGTTTCATGAACGCGCCCTGATCTCCGGCCTGGATGCCGGGGCTTGCCGTGCCCATGTGGCCCGCGCGGCCTTGCAGGGCCTTGCCTTCCGCATGATGGAAATTGCCCGCGCCGTGGCCGCCACGCCGGGTCTTTCAACACCCGATCACCTGCCCGTGGATGGGGGTGTCAGCGCCAGCGCGCCACTGTTGCAGATGCAGGCGGATGCACTGGGCCTGACCGTCCGCCGGCATCTTGTGAAGGAGGCAACGGCCTATGGTGCCGCCATCGCCGCCGGCCTGGGTGTCGGCGTGATTGAGATCGGCGATCTGCCCAGCTTCGCCCGCTATGATGCGGAATTCACGCCGCGCATGAGCCGGGACGAAGCGGAAGCCACCTATCAGGCCTGGGCCAAGGTCGCCCTAGCCTGACCCCTTACTCCGCCTCCGCTGGCTTCAGCACCGGTTGCATCAGATGCAGCCAGCCGAGTGCCAGCAGGTAGGACACGGACACCAGCGCGAACATGGGGGAGTAGGACCCGCCCGTCGCCAGCACCCAGCCGGCGGCCTGCAGGACCGCCATGCCCGCCAGATTGCCACACAGCGCACCGATGGAAATGACGGTGGCGATCCGGCCTTGCGGGATGATGTCGGTGGCCGTGGCGAACAGGTTCACGGAGAAGCCCTGATGTGCCGCCAGCGTCAGGCCCAGCAGCGCCACGGCCAGCCAGTAATTCTGCACCAGCAGGACCAGCGGCACCGGCAGAACCAGCAAGGCGCAGATCAGCAGGGTCAGCTTGCGGGCACGGTTGATGCTCATGCCCGCCGCCAGCATGCGGCCCGACACATAGCCGCCGGTCAGCGACCCGAAGGCGGCGATGGCATAGATGGTGGCCAGCGGCACACCGAAGCTGCGCATGTCCAGCCCGAAGACGCGGGTGAACAGGTCCGGCATCCACATCAGCAGGAACCACCAGACCTGATCGGAAAACACTTTGGCCCCGGCAAAGGCCCAGGTGCGGCGGTCTGTCAGGACCTGACCCCACGACACCTTGGCCCCGCCTGTGACGGCGACAGGGGTCGGGGGTGTCTGGAAATAGGGCAGGCGGGTCAAGGCCCACCAGGCGACGACCCACACCAGACCCAGCCCACCCATGATGTAGAATGCCGACCGCCAGCCATAAGTCAGCGCGATGACGGGCACCGCCAGGGGGGCGATGATGGCCCCGATATTGCCCGCCGCATTGACGAAACCCAAGGCCAGCGACCGTTCGTTGGCCTGGAACCAGATAGACACGGTCTTGATGGCTGCCGGTGTGCCCAAAGCCTCGGTCGCACCCAGGGCCACGCGGACCAGTTTGAACTCCGTCAGGGTGGTCGCCATGCCGTGGACGATGGCGGCCAGGCTCCACGACCCGACCGCAGCGGGATTGCCAACGCGCCAGCCCATGCGGTCGATCATCCAGCCGGCAAAGACGAAGGCGACGGCTGCCGCCCCCTGGAACAGGGCGACCAGCGTGCCGTAGTCTGCATCGCTCCATCCCAGTTCCTTTTCCAGCATGGGTTTCAGCACGGCGATGATCTGCCGGTCCGTGTAGTTCAGGATGCCCGCCATCATGACGAGCGCCAGCAGCAGGGTACGGTGAATGCCGAAACGCATGGGGTCGTCCTTGTCGTTGGCTTGCTGATGCAATCTTCTTTTCGTCATCCCGGCGAAAGCCGGGACCCAGGGCCACAAGCCCGATCTCTCGGCAGCTTTGATCTTAGCGGCGTTGAGGTTGGATCCTACGGCCCTGGGTCCCGGCTTTCGCCGGGATGACGGGGAGTGGATTAGCCTATACCCCTGATGCCCGTGAACAGCGCCGTCCAGGCACTGCCCTGGCGGTAGAATAATGGCGGCTTGCCCAACGGTGCATCCACCGTCACCGTCTGCCCACCGGCATGCACGCTGCCCGTCCAGACCTCCACCCAATCGGTTCCGGCCGGCAGATATGTCGTCCAACGGTCCACACCCGGCTGAATGACGGGCGCAACCAGAAGGTCGGCGCCATAGAGATAGCTTTCCTGCAGGGCATACGTGGCGGGATCGTCGGGGAAATGCAGGAACAGTGGACGTTGCACCGGCAGGCCCGTCGCCACCGCCTCTTCCGACAGGGATCGCAGATAGGGGGCCATATGGGCATAGAGGCGGGTCATGCGGGCGAAATGCGCCAGGACCTGTTCATCCTCGTCGATCTGCACATTCTCACGCGGGCGGTTGCCTTCATGACCGCGCATCACGGCGGTGAAGGCGGCCATTTCCGACCAGCGCATGATCAGTTCCGGTGTGCGGACATTGCCGAACAGGCTGGTGTAACCGCCGATATCGCTGTGATGATAGGCATTGCCCAGCAGGCCCGATGACAGGGCCGCCGTGATGACCGTGCCGATGCCGTCATGCCGGCTGAAATCGACCGATTGATCACCGGCCCAGAGCAGCGGGCAGTGTCGCTGCACCCCGCTATAGCCGGCGCGCATGAAGAACAATGCCTCACCCGTCTTGCCCCGGTTGGCCACGGCACGGGCATTCACCTCTGCCCACAGGACGGGCCAGGCATTATGGGCCAGCATGCCGGGCGTGCCGTCATGCAGCCGGACATCGGTCGGCAGATACTCCCCGAAATCCGCCATCCAGCCGGACAGGCCGAAATCCAGCATATTCTGCCCGATTACGCGTTCGGCGAACCAGGCGGCGGCGGCAGGGTTGGTGAAATCCACCACGCCGCAATCGAACTCCCCGAAATCGACCGTATAGGTCTCGTCGCTGTCCAGCTTCCTGGCCAGATACCCCGCCGCTTCCGCTTCCGGGAAGAAGCTGCCATCAACGCACAGATAGGGGTTCACATAGCCCAGGAAGCGGATGCCGCGTTCATGCAGCTCCTTGATCTTCACATCCAGGCCCGGATAGCGCGTGGCGTTCCATTTCCAGTCCCAGAACAGGCGGCTGCCAAAACTGGTGATGCGCAAGCCCACCCAATCCTCGCACCACAGGCCGGACAGGGCGGCCCCGGATGCGGCATATTTCTCCAGCCGTTCGAAGCTTTTCGCCCCGTCCTTCAACCCGACGATGGCGCCCTTCAGCACCCAGTCGGGCAAGGGAGGCTGCCGCCCGAACCGGTCGGACAGGGCCGTGACCAGATCGGTGAAGGCATCGCGCGCCCACAGCTCGATCGTCACCGGTGCGGCCCAGATTTCCAGCTCGTGCCAGCCGTCCTTGCGGAAATCGAAGGCACTGTAAGCCGTAGTGTCGATATGCAGGGCGTAGCGGCGTGACGACAGGTAAGTCGGCTGCGGATAGTTGGTCTTGTAATAATCGCCGCCGGCCTTGCCCTTCTGATCGGACTGGAAGGTCAGCAGGGTGGATTTGTCCCGGCCCACGCCGGGTTCCGACGTCCAGAGCGGGAAGCGGCGGCCACGCATGTCGAAATAGGAGAGCTGTTCACCCCCACCCCAGACATGCTCACCTTTTTCCGCCACAACCCTCAGCCACAGGCGGTTGAGCGTAGGGTCGATGGCGTCGATGCGGATGCGGGCATCCTGCGCGCCACCCGACAGGGTCAGGGTGACCAGCGGCGGCAGGGACGAGGCGATGGACAGGGCGATGCGGGCATTGCCATCACTGTCACGTGTCAGGGTCGCGTGGCGCAGGCCCACCCGCTCCTCGACATTATCCTCGATGTCGAAATGGCCGTGATACATCTCCACACGCGGGTCACCCCGACCGACATAGAGGCACGGCGCATCAGATCGGTGGCGCAGGATATTGCGACCTGCCAGGATCAGGTCGAAGCCGCCATCCGTCTCAACCAATTGCATGTCGTTCCCTTCCCTCAATAGTCCATGCGCGGCGGGGTGCGCCCGGCGTCTGGCTTTCTATTTATCCGTACTCTTATGTCTAATATAAGACTTAAGAAGCCACCCTGTCCAGCCATCGGGTTGGGAATGAGGAAATGAGGGCGAAAAGCTAAAGGGAGGAACGCATGTTCGGGCTGATGCAGGACTGGCCGCTGACCGTGAACCGGATCATCGATCATGCCGCGCGCTGGGATGGGGCGCGGCCCGTGGTGTCGCGGCGGGTGGAGGCTTCGGCGGACGGGGCACTGTCCGTTACAAATTATGCCACCCTGCGCACCCGTGCCCGCTGCTTGACCACGGCTCTGCGCGGGCTGGGCGTGGGGCTGGGTGATCGGGTGGCGACACTGGCCTGGAACAGCGACCGGCATCTGGAGGCGTGGTTCGCCATCATGGGTTTGGGGGCCGTCTGCCACACGCTGAACCCGCGCCTGTTCAAGGACCAGCTGCGTTTCATCATCAACCATGCCGGCGATCGCGTGATCCTGGCCGATCCGGTCTTTGCCGGCCTGGTGGCTGATATACTGCCCGACTGCCCCACCGTTACCCATGTGGTTCTGTTGTGCGGCGAGGGGGATGTGGACCGCGCCCTGCTGCCACAGGCCATCGCCTACGAGGACTGGATCGCCGCGCATGGTGATGATGGGCGCCCCTGGGGCGATTTCGATGAACGTCAGGCGGCGGCCCTTTGCTACACCTCCGGCACCACGGGCAATCCCAAGGGGGTGCTGTATTCCCACCGCTCCACCATGATCCATATGTGGATGACGTTGCAGCCCGATGTCATGGGCCTGTCGGTGCGTGACGTGGCCCTGCCCATCGTGCCCATGTACCATGCCAATGCCTGGGGCATTCCCCTATCCACGGCGGCGGTGGGATGCAAGCTGGTATTGCCGGGATCGCGGCTGGACCCGGCCTCGCTCTTGGACCTCATCCATGGGCAGGGGGTAACCTTTGCCGCCGCCGTGCCCACAATCTGGCAGGCCATCATCCAGCATCTGGAGCGGCATGGCGGCGATTTCGGGCCGTTGCGCCGGGTCATCATCGGCGGTGCCGCCTGTCCCGAAGCGGTGCTGCGCCGGCTGCACGATTATGGGTTGGAGGCGCGCCACGCCTGGGGCATGACCGAAACCTCCCCCATCGGTACGCATTTCAAGCTGGTCCCCGAACTAGCGGGGACGGGGTTTGAGGAACAGATGCCTTATCGCATCCGCCAGGGCCGCCCGCCGCTGGGCATCGATCTGGCCCTGCGCGGACAGGACGGCACCTATCTGCCCCATGACGGGCAGCAGATGGGACGCCTGCAGGTGCGCGGCCCTGTGGTGGCCGGTGGCTATCTGCATGGCGATGGCGGGCAGGTGCTGGACGCAGATGGCTGGTTCGATACGGGCGACATCGCCGATATCGATGGCTACGGCTTCATGCGCATCGCCGACCGGGCCAAGGATGTGATCAAGTCCGGCGGCGAGTGGATCAGTTCGCTGGAGATCGAGAATATCGCCTCCAGCCATCCCAAGGCCGCCCTCTGCGCCGCCATCGCCATCCCCGATCCCAAATGGGATGAACGCCCGTTGCTTGTGGTGCAGCTGAAGCCGGAAACGGATGCCACGGCGGCGGAATTCCTGGCGCATTTTCAGGGACGCCTGTCGAAATGGCAGATCCCCGATGATGTGATGTTCGTATCCGCCATGCCGCTGGGTGCGACGGGCAAGATCGACAAGAAGGTGTTGCGCGCCATGCTCGCCACCCGCTAGATCGGGTTTACGTTGACTGGAATCGCCCCCCTATCGTCATCCCGGCGAAAGCCGGGACCCAGCGTAGAGCCGCGTCTGCCGCGACGAGAGTCATATCGGCGCTGACCGCGCCTCACGCTGGGTCCCGGCTTTCGCCGGGATGACGATGAAAACGCGGTTCCAGTCAAAAGAAGTTCGCTCTAGAGCTGTTTTCGGTTGACCGGAAACAGCTCCGGCGGCGACCGCCGCCGCGCCGCACGTGCGGCGTAAGCCCGAGCTGCGGATGCAGCGACGGCGATTGAGGAATACGCTCCAATAAAAAATCCCCCGGTGCCAGGGACGGCACCGGGGGTGGAGAAGGCATATTGTTGGGACTGAACCCCGGATCAGAAATTGACCCGGGCGGAGGCGCCGAAATAACGCTCGGCGTCGCGCGGCGTGATCTGACGCATGAAGGCGGTGCCGTTCGGAATACGCAGGATCACATACTGCTTGTCGGTGATGTTCTTGGCGACCAGCGACAGACGATATTTGTCATCATCCGACGTCCAGGCCAGAACGGCATCCCAGGTGGAATAGCCGCTCTGGACCGCATTGGGGTTTTGGTTGATGTCGAACCCCTGCTTGGACGTGAACTGTACCGTGTTCGACAGGTTCAGATCGCCGTTGGGCAGTTCGACCGGCAGGCGCCAATCGGCGGTGACCGATCCCTTCCACTTGGCGGAGAAGGGCAGCTGCTTGCCATTGATGGCGTCGGCGCAGGTGGGGTTGGTGGTCGGGCACTTGAACTTGTCGATGCGTGCCTTGGTGTAGGAAACGCCGCCATTGAATTCCAGGTCGCGGCTGGCGGCCCAGGTAAAGTCGGCTTCCAGACCGCGGGTCGACACGGAGCCGGCATTGGTCAGGCGGGTCACCACTTGCCCTGCCACCAGTTCCAGATTATTGGCCTGATACCCGTCATAGACGGTCTTGAAGGCAGCCAGGTTCAGCATCAGGCCTGCTTCAGGGAAACGGGTCTTCAGGCCGGCTTCATAGGCGTTGGACGTCTCTTCCGAGATGGGCAGCGTGTCAGTGCCAATCATGTTGAAGAAGACATTCAGCGCCGGACCCTTATAGCCACGGGTATATGTCGCATAGCCGATGATATCGTCGGCGAAATCATACTGGAGGCCGGCATTGCCGGAGATGCCATCCTGCTTGGTGGTGCCGCTGGCGGCGAAGGCCGGACGCACGCCGGGGAAGGCGGCGGTGGAGGTGGAACGGCGGGCGAAGTCGAAGGAGACCTTGTCCTCCGTATAGCGACCGCCCAGGATGGCGCGGAAATCATCCGTGAAATTGACCGTCGCCTGACCGAAGGCCGCATAGTTCTTCAGCTTGGTCGTGAAATCGGCATTGCCTTCATTGGTGGTGAAGGTCGATGCGCCTGCCCGGCAGGGCAGCAACCCATTCACCGCCGCCAGGGTGGTTGCGGTACAGGCGGTGACAGTACGGTTGAAGAAGTCCACTTCCTTGGTGGTGTAGTAGTAAACGCCGGCCACGTAATCGATGAAGTTCTGACCCGTGGAGGCGATACGCAGTTCCTGCGTGAACTGATCAAAGGACAGGTCGCCCCGGTCGTGGGAGCGGACATCGCTGGCCGCCGCGCCGGTGGCGACGTAAAGCGGTGCGTCGGAACGGAAGTCACCATCGCGCTGCTGATAATTATACCAGTGGCGGTAGGCGGTGATGGAGGTGATGGCCGCCGCGCCCAGGTCGATATCGGCCTGCAAGGAGACGCCGGAATTCTTGTCCCGCGTCTTGGGGTCCAGATCGTTGTCAATATCCTTGTTCTTGGCACCCGGCGTCAGCGGGGCCAGCGACGGCTTGAAAATCTGGTCCTGATAGGCGCCGGGGAAAACCGTGCCGATACTGTCGGCATAGCCATTGTCATTACCCTTGGCATAGTCGGCGATGGCCGTGAAGGTCACATTCTCCGTGGCATCCAGCACCAGCTTCATACGGGCGCCATAGCGTTCGTAGCCGTTGACGTCATGGCCATTGAACACGTTCTTGCCGTTTCCATCGAAATGGCTGAAGAAACCCGTGACCAGCCCCGACAGCTTGTCCGACAGGGGGCCGGAGACGCCGGCCTTCAGGCGGTATTCGTTGCCCTCGTAATAGGAGGCCTCGGCAAAGCCCTTGGGCGTGGAGGAGGGGGAGCGGGTGGTGATGTTCACCACACCGGCTGACGCGTTCTTGCCGAAGATCGAACCCTGCGGACCACGCAGCACTTCAACCCGTTCCAGGTCCAGGAAGTCGGCCGTCTGCTGTCCGGCGCGGGCATAGACGACGCCGTCAATGACGGTCGATACCGACGGCTCCACACCCGACGCGAAGGAGATCGTGCCCACACCACGGATGGAGATGGCGCTGTCTTTGTTGGTGTTGCCCTTGCGGAAGGTGATGGTCGGTACGCGCTGGAACAGCTGTTCTGCGGAATTGATGTTGGCCTGTTCCAGCTGATCGCCGGTCACCACGCTGATGGCGACGGGCACGTCCTGCAGGTTCTGGACGCGCTTTTGGGCCGTCACGATGATTTCTTCCAGAAGAAAGCCACCATCGGCACTGTTCTGCGCGACAGCGGAGCCGGACAGGCCCATCACCGCCATGGCCGTGCCGGCCGCAAGCCGTCTCAGATGCTTTGCATGCTGCATGTCATTTCCTCCCTGTTCAATTGTCGGCTCCCCTTGTTGGCGGGGTTGCATCATTCCTACCGCATGGTCTTGGGTAAGACAAGAGTTGTATCTTATATAAGAGTTGGAATAGATACTCGTCCAGCCCGATTATGGGGCGCCGCGACGCCCGCCACACGGAAGAAGGAAGACCGGAGATGCCGATGTCCCACCCGCTGCTGCGCCAGCAATGCCTCATCAATGGCGTCTGGCAGGATGCCATGGATGGCGCCACAATCGCTGTTTCCAATCCATCAACAGGTGATGTGCTGGGATCAATACCGCGTGGTGGCCGGGCAGAGACGAAGACCGCCATCGACGCCGCCCACCGTGCCTTTCAGGACTGGCGGACCTGGACGGCGGCGGACCGCGCCAATCTGATGATGAAGCTGCATGATGCCATTCTGGCCAACAAGGCCGAGCTGGGCCGTCTGCTGACCCTGGAAATGGGCAAACCGCTGGCCGAGGCCGTGGGCGAGGTGACATTGGGTGCCGCCTATATCCGCTGGTTCGCGGAGGAGGCGCGGCGCGTTTACGGCGATGTCATTCCGTCCCCCTGGAAGAACCGCCGTCTGCTGGCGGTGCGTGAACCGGTGGGGGTGGTGGGGGCGATCACGCCCTGGAACTTCCCCAACAGCATGATCGCGCGCAAGCTGGGGGCGGCCCTGGCGGCGGGCTGCACCATGGTGGTGAAGCCCGCGACCCAGACGCCCTATTCCGCCCTGGCCATCGGGGTGCTTGCCGAGCAGGTGGGGTTCCCGCCTGGCGTGCTGAATATCGTCACCGGCTCGGCGGCGGAGATCGCGGCGGAAATGTGCGAGAATCCGCTGCTGCGCAAAATAACCTTCACCGGCTCCACTTCGGTGGGCAAGGCGCTGGCGGCCAAGGCCATGGCGCATATGAAGCGGGTTTCCATGGAACTGGGTGGCAATGCGCCCTTCATCGTGTTCGATGATGCCGATCTGGAATCCGCAGTGGCTGGCGCCATGCTGGCCAAGTTCCGCAATACTGGCCAGACCTGCGTCTGCGCCAATCGTATCCTTGTGCAGTCCGGCATCCATGATGCCTTTGTGGAACGGATGGCAGCGGCTGTGTCGGCCATGAAGGTCGGTGACGGGCTTCAGGATGGGGTGGTGCAGGGTCCATTGATCGACATGGGGGGCGTTCGCAAGATCGAGGAACATATCGCCGACGCCGTCGCCAAGGGCGGACGCGTGGTGACGGGTGGGGCGCGGCATGCCCTGGGTGGCAGCTTCTTCCAGCCGACCTTGATCGCCGGTGCGACATCCGACATGGCAGTCGCGCGCGATGAAACCTTCGCCCCGCTGGCCCCCATCTTCCGGTTTGAGACGGAGGCCGATGCCTTGCGCATGGCAAACGACACCGAATACGGGCTGGCTTCCTACGTCTATACCAGGGATCTGGGCCGGGCATTCAGGATGATGGAGGGGTTGGATTACGGTCTGGTCGGCATCAATGAAGGGCTGATCACCACCGAGGTCGCGCCATTTGGCGGCCACAAGGAATCAGGTGTCGGCGTGGAGGGTTCGCGCCATGGCATCGATGATTACACCACGCTGAAATATGCCTGCATCGGTGGGTTGGGATAAACTGTCCACGGCGGAGCGGGCTGCGACACCGTCCGCTCCGCCACCGGTCCCAAAACCCTTGATGAAATGCGTCAGAACTGTTTTATCTTATATAAGTCTTATCCCGTTGCAAAGGATGCCTCCGCCTCATGGACGCCCCCGGTTACCGTCCCCTTTATCGACAAGTGTACGACATCATTGTCAACAAGGTGGCGGAAGGTGTCTGGCGGCCGGGCGAAGCCATTCCCAGCGAACATGCGCTGGCCCGCGAGTTGGGGGTCAGTCAGGGCACGATGCGCAAGGTGCTGGATGCGCTGACGGCGGAAAAACTGCTGGTCCGGCATCAGGGCAAGGGTACCTTCATTGCGGAAAATACCCAGGAACGGTCTTTGTTCCGGTTCTTCCGCATGGTGCGGCCCGGCGGTGAACGCGTCACCCCCACCATGGGGGAGCAGAGCGTGCGCGTGCGCGCCGCCCGCGTGGCCGACCAGCAGAAGCTGGATCTGGCCAAGGGCGCCAAGGTTGTGGAGATCAACCGCGTCCGGCTGGTCGATGGCAAACCAACGATCCGGGAAAGCATCATCCTGCCCTCGGCCCTGTTCCCGAAGATCGAGGACCGGATGCCGCTGCCCAACACGCTCTATTCGCTCTACCAAACCGATTTCGGCATCAATATCGTCTCCGCCAATGAGGAACTGCGTGCGGACCTGTCGACGCCCGACGACCAGCGCCTGCTGAACGCACCCGTCGGCGCGTCGATCCTGTGCATCGACCGCGTAGCCCTGTCACTACAGGACCGTCGCGTTGAATGGCGCCTCAGCCGCGTCTACGCCCGCGACCTCACTTATTCGGTGACGTTGAGCTGACCTGCGCCCGATTTTGAACGCCGCTATCTGCACGTCGATCCATTCGGCTTTTGCGTAGCGCGGATTAGGCGTCAGCCGTAATCCGCGGAAACCCGCTCTCCGGTTTGGCTCCGCGGATTACGCTTCGCTAATCCGCGCTACGCCCGATAAACCCCCGCCAGTGCTGTGAACTCGGCCACCTGCGCTTCCACCCATGCCTCGTCGCGGCCCAGTTCGGCGGCCAACACCTGTGCGACTGCGGGTGCGGCGGCAACAGCGGCTTGGGCGTTGAGCAGCAGGGCGCGTGTGCGGCGGGACAGGACGTCTTCCACCGTGCGGGCCATCAAGTGGCGGGCGGCGTAGGCGGCCTCGCCCAGCGCATAGGGCAGGTCGGGATGCATGGGGGCGTCCCAGCCCGGCTGCTCGGCCAGGACCGCGCGGACCTTGGGGGCATCGGCACCATAGGCGGCCAGCGGGTCGCCGGCGGCGCTGTCGCGCGGCGCCCAGCCGTGCAGGCGGAGATCCTTCGTGGAACAGGGGCTGGGGACGAGGTCGCCGGCCTTTGCGGCGGCGTCGACCGTCTGTTCGGCCATCTCGCGATAGGTGGTCCATTTGCCGCCGGTGATGGTGACAAGGCCGCTGTCCGAGACCATCAGCACATGGTCGCGCGGCACCGCCGACGTGCCCGAGGCGCCCTTGACCTTCACCAGGGGGCGGATGCCGGTAAAGACCGACAGCACGTCTGACCGGGCCGGGGCCCGCGTCAGATATTCCGCCGCATGGTCCAGCAGGAACTGGATTTCCGCCTCCTGCGCGCGCGGCTCCAGGCTGGCCGTCGGGATCGGCGTGTCGGTGGTGCCAATCACGGTACGGCCCAGCCAGGGCAGCACGAACAGCACGCGGCCATCGGCGGTCTTGGGGATCAGGATGGCGTCATCACTGGCCAGGAAACCGGGGTCCAGCACGATATGGATACCCTGGCTCAGCGACAGACCCTCGGCCAGATCGGGCCGGTCCATGTGCCGGATGTCATCCATGAAAATACCGGCGGCATTCACCACGGCCTTGGCCTGGATGGCGTAGTCGGTACCCGTCTCCATATCCTTGGCCGTCACGCCTGCGATGCGTCCGCCGGCCTTCAGCAGGCCCGTGACGCGGACATAGTTCAGCAGGGTGGCGCCATGGTCGGCGGCGCTGGCGGCGATGGTGATGGCTAGGCGGCTGTCGTCGAACTGCCCGTCGTAATAATGGATGCCACCCACCAGACCGTCGGTCTTCACGGTCGGCAGCCGCCGCATGACCTCCTTGCGTGACAGCAGGCGCGAGGGCCCCAGGCCCAGTTTGCCTGCCAGCAGGTCATAGGCGAACAGGCCCGCGCCATAGAAGACCATGTCCCACCAGCGATAGCAGGGCACGACAAAGCCCTGCCGCCGTGTCACCTGCGGCGCGTTGGCCAGCAGCCGGCCACGTTCATGCAGGGCGTGGCGGACCAGGGGGATGTTGCCCTGCGCCAGATAGCGCACCCCGCCATGCACCAGCTTTGTGGCGCGCGACGAAGTGCCCTTGGCGAAATCATGCCCTTCCAGCAGAAGCGTACGGTACCCGCGTGCGGCGGCGTCCAGCGCCGTGCCCAGGCCCGTGGCCCCGCCGCCAATGATGACAAGGTCCCAGACGCCGCCAGCGGCCAGGGCAGCGATCCCGCTTGCCCGGTTCAATCCCATGTTCATGCCGCCCATCCGCGTGATTTCTCTACGGCCTTTGTCCATTGCGTATAAAGCTGCTCGCGCTCCGCCGGTTTCATCCCAGGCTCGAACCGGCTTGCCAGTTTCCAGGTGGCGCGGATTTCGTCGCGGTCCTGCCACAGGCCCGTGGCCAGCCCGGCCAGATAGGCCGCCCCCAGGGCCGTCGTCTCCGACACGCGCGGCACCTCCACCGGCACACCCAGAAGGTCGGCCTGGAACTGCATCAGGAAGCTGTTGCCCACGGCCCCGCCATCGGCGCGCAGTTCGGTAAGTGCGATGCCCGTCTGCGCCTCGATGGCGCGGGTGACGTCGCGGGTCTGATAGGCCATGGCCTCCAGGGCCGCCCGCGCCAGATGCGCCCGGCCCGTGCCGCGCGTCAGCCCGGCAATCAGGCCTCTCGCATACGGGTCCCAATGCGGCGCACCCAGGCCCGTCAGGGCCGGCACGAAATAGACCCCGTCATTCTGCGGGATGGAGCGGGCCAACTCCTCCGTCTCCGAAGCCGCCGCAATCAGGCCCAGCCCGTCACGCAGCCATTGCACGGCGGCGCCCGTGACAAAGATCGCCCCCTCCAGCGCATATTCCAGCGGCTGATCCCCGATGCGCCAGGCCACGGTCGACAGCAGCGGGCCAGGGTTACGCAACGTACTGGAACCCGTATGCATCAGCAGGAAGGACCCGGTGCCATAAGTGTTCTTGGCCAATCCCGGCCCATGGCAGGCCTGACCGAACAGGGCCGCCTGCTGATCCCCCGCCACGCCCGCGATGGGAATGCCGCCGGCGCCTAAGAATCCGTCGGGTGTGGTATGGCCCAGCACAGCCGATGATGACCGCACCTCCGGCAGGCCGCGCGCCGGTACATCCATCAGGGCCAGAAGCTCGCTATCCCAATCGCCGGCATGGATATTGTAGAGCTGCGTGCGCGCCGCGTTCGACGGGTCGGTGACATGGGCGGCCCCGCCCGTCAGGTTCCAGATCAGCCAACTGTCGATGGTGCCGAACAGGATGTCGCCCTTCTCCGCCCCTGCCCGCAGGCCGGGGACGTTCTCCAGCAGCCAGCGCAGCTTGGTGCCGGAAAAGTACGGGTCGATGACCAGACCGGTCCTGGCACGGATCATCTCCGTCACGCCTGTGCGCGACCGCAGATCGTCACAGAAGGCCGCGGTGCGGCGGTCCTGCCAGACGATGGCGCGATGCGCCGGCTCGCCCGTATGCCGGTTCCAGGCTAGCACCGTCTCGCGCTGGTTGGTGATGCCGATCCCGCGAAGGTCCCGCGCCGACAGTCCGGCAGAAGACAGCGCCCTACCCGCCGTATCCAGCGTTACCCGCCAGATCTCCGCCGCATCATGCTCCACCCATCCCGCCTGCGGATAGAACTGCGTGAACTCCGTATAGGCGCGGCCAACAATATGCGTTTCGCGGTCAAAGATGATGACGGTCGTTCCCGTCGTCCCCTGGTCAATGGCCAGGATATGGTCGGTCATGGTCGTTCCTCCCCTTTGCCTGTCCCTTATACGCTCAACTTACCGTCTCTTCCCGCAAGGTCTTACGTGCCATCCAGAACAAGGTGGAGGCCAGAAAGCCGAACAGGGTAAAGATCACCAGCGACCAGCGCACGCCCTCCGCCTTGCCCAGACCCATCGGCCCGCTCAACAGATCCGACACGGCGCCCACGCCGAGCGGCCCCAGTCCCAACCCTACGAGATTGATGATCAACAGCAGTACTGCCGTGGCGGTCGCCCGCGTCTGTGGCCGCACCAACCCCTGCACCGCCGCATAGCCCGGCCCGTACCAGAGCGTGTTCAACACGGGCGGGAAGGCCAGCATGATCAGGGCCAGCGTCGTATCCTCCACCGTCAGACCGACCATATAGAAAGGGATGCCCAGGGCCGTCGATACGGCGGGAATGGACATATAGGCGCGCAGGTCCTTGGCCCCATGCTTGTCCGCCAGATATCCGCCCAGCCAGGTGCCCACGGCACCGGTCAGGCCCAGGATAAGACCCAGGGCCACGCCCAGAAACCCCGCCACGCCCAGCCCGAAACCATCGGCCATGTCGGTCAGGCTTTCGGAATGATTGCGAAAGAAGAAGGGAGCCAGAAAGGAAGCGGCGCCATAACCGATGAAGGCCTTGATGGCGGCCCCGAAGGCGATCAGCCAGAAGGCGCGCTTGCCCTTCAGCTCTACCAGCGCCTCGCGCAGGCTGGGTGCCGATGCCCGCCGGGCGGCAAGGTCGGCGGCCAGCATTTGCCGGCGCGGTTCACGCAATGTCAGGGCGGCGACAATCGCCATCAGGATGCCCGGCGCGCCGGCCACCAGAAAGGCCGTGCGCCAGCCCCAGGCATCGCCGATCAATCCGCCCAGCACCATGCCGAACAGCCCGCCCAGCGGCGTACCCAGCGAATAGAAGGCCAGGGCCGACGCGCGGCGTTCACGCGGCGTATAATCGCTGATCAGGGAATGGGCGGGTGGGGTGCATCCGGCCTCTCCCACCCCGACACCGACCCGGCACAGCACCAGCTGTACGAAATTCTGCGCAAAACCGCAGAGCATGGTGAAACCGCTCCACGTTCCCACCGCCGCTGCGATGATCAGGGGGCGGTTGCCGCGTTCCGCGACGCGCGCAATCGGAATACCCAGGAACGTGTAGAACAAGGCAAAGGCCAGACCCGTCATCACGCCCAGCTGCCAGTCAGCCAGATGCAGTTCCTGCCGGATGGGTTCGGCCAGGATGGCGACGATCTGCCGGTCCAGGAAATTCAGGATGTAGATGATGAGCAGCACCCAAAGCGCGTAGCGTCGGTACCCGTCACTGACGGGCGGGGGCCCGGCCTGTTGGCTCTGCTGCACGTTTCTGCCTCCCGATGATTTTTATTTGTATCGTTCAGAATTCAGCCGATCAGTTCGATCCAGCCCAGCACGAACAGGGCGATAAAGGCCGTCTCCGCCACAACCATGGCAATGGCGGCGCGCCCCACCTCCATGATGTCCTTGGCCGATGTCTTCATGCCCAGTGCCGCGACGGAAATCAGCAGCAGCCAGCGCGACAGTTCCGTTAGGGCCGAGGTGACCGGTGCGGGCACCCAGCCCATGCCATTCAGGAAAGCCAGCACCACGAACCCGATCAGAAAGCCGGGCAGGGGGGTTACCTTGGCCTCGCCATCATCGGCGGTGCGGCGGCGGGCCGCCAGCAGGGTGATGGCAACGACGACGGGCAGCAGCATGGCCACCCGCATCAGCTTGACCACCGTCGCCGTATCGCCGGCCTGGGGTGACTGGCTGTACCCGGCCCCCACCACCTGCGCCACGTCATGGATGGAGCCACCGAAGAACCGGCCTGCCTGTACAGCATCCAACCCCAGCCAGCCGCCGATGGCCGGATAGGCCAGCATGGCCATGGTCGACAGGCTGGTGATGCAGGCGATGATGACGACGGTATCGCGCTCGCTATCCCGGCGGGGCCAGGCGGCGGCAATGGCCATGGCGGCGGAGGCGCCGCAGATGCCCACGGCCCCGCCCGACAGCACGCCGAACCGGCCACCAACCCCCGTCAGCTTTGACAGGACCCAGCCGAACCCGATGGTCAGCGGCACCGCGCAGGCCACCATGGCCGCTGTGGACCAGCCCAGGTCGCCGACCTGCGCAAATGTGATGCGCAGTCCCAGCAGCGCCACGGAAATCCGCAGCAAGGTGCGGGCCGACAAAGCAATGCCGGGGGCATAGCGCGGTTCGCCCGGCAGAGTGTTCAGCGCCATGCCTAGCAGCAGGGCGAAGACCATCGACGGGGCGTTGTAATGGTCGGACAGGTATGTTGCCGCCAGGGCCACGACGATGGTGGCGATCAGACCGGGCAGGACGCCGCGCGCCCATTCCAGACGGTTGCCGGGGGCAGGGGCGGCGGCCACGCTCATGTCCCCAGTTCCTCCAGCACCGCACGCGCCGTCACCTCACTGACGCGGGCATTGCTCTCATCCGTGACGCCGGCGATATGGGGGGTGAGGATCAGGTTGGGCACATCCTTGAACACAGCACCTGACGCCGCCGTCACCGGCTCGGTCGCGAACACATCCAATGCCGCCCCGCCCAGCTTTCCGGCCATCAGCGCGGCGCACAGGGCCGCTTCGTCCACCACGCCGCCGCGCGCGGCATTGATCAGGATCGCATCCTTCTTCATGCGCGCCAGGGCGGCGCTGTCGATAATGTTGGTGGTAGACGGGGTCAGGGGCACATGCAGGCTGACCACATCGGCGGTGGTCAGCAGGGTTTCCAGCGATTGCCGTTCCACCTGCACCCAGGCCGGATGCTTTTCCGGCAAGTGCGGATCATAGGCGGCGACGGAAAAGCCCAAGGCGCGGGCCTTCTGCGCCGTCAGCCGGGCGATGGCGCCATAGCCGACCAAACCCAGCCGCTTGCCCGCCGCTTCCCGTCCCATCAGGTCGGTGCGCGGCCATTCGCCCGCCGCCACGCGGGCAGAGGCGAACCAGGACCGGCGCAGCAGCATCAGCGCCGCCGTAATCACATATTCGGCCACAGCCAGATCATTCGCCCCCGTCGCGGGCCGCACAATGATATTGCGGGCGGCACAGGCTGCCATGTCGATATTGTCCAGCCCGACGCCCAGCCGCCCCACGACCTTCAGCTTCGGCGCCTGATCCAGCAGGGCTTGATGCACCTGCGTACGGTTCCGCACCACCAGGGCACGGGCATTGACCAGTGCGGCGGCCAGTCTTTCGGGTTGATCCACCAGCTTGGGATCATACAGGACGTCATGGCCCGCCAGGACATTGGCGATGGCATCCTCGTCCATGAATTCGGTAATGACGATGTCGGGCATGGTTTGCCTCTCGATATGGTGTTCGGGCGGGGTACTCCCTCACCCTCCCAAGCCTTCCGGCTTGGGCCCCTCCCTCTCCCGCCAGGCGGGCGAGGGGCGAAATTGACCCCCTCGCCCACGAAGGTGGGAGAGGGAGGGGCCCATTGACGCCAGTCAATGGGAGGGTGAGGGTTACCCCATCAGCCCCAAAATCTCCGCATGCAGCGCCGCCGGGATGGTCACCCCGTCTGCCGCCGCCTTCTGCCGCAGTGCCAGCCGCCGGTCGCCCGGCAGACGGGCCGGGGCCTCACCGGCCACCGTCAGCAGCAGATGCGCCATATGGTCGGCATAACCGTCACCGCCGAAGCGTGCGGGGTCCAGCACGATCAGCAACTGTCCCAAATCGGGCGGGCCGCCATCACCATCGAAGAAGCCGCTGGCATTCCAGCCGAAATTGCCG
This sequence comes from Niveispirillum sp. FG156, assembly GCF_057809555.1. Taxonomy (NCBI): domain Bacteria; kingdom Pseudomonadati; phylum Pseudomonadota; class Alphaproteobacteria; order Rhodospirillales; family Azospirillaceae; genus Niveispirillum; species Niveispirillum sp. FG156. Next base: position 103,885 of record NZ_JBMDKE010000015.1, read on the forward strand.
CCGACCAGCGCCGCGCAGATGACCTCGATCATCAGCGCCAGTGCCGCCCCTTTGGCCCCGCCGATGGGCAGCAGCGATCCGCCCAGGGCTGCCTTGGCATCATTGGTCGGGTTGCCATCGGCATCCATTGCCCAGCCTTCGGGAATGGGTTTGCCGGCCTTGCTCGCCGCCATGATCTTGCCGCGCGCCGCCACCGACAGGGCCATGTCGATGACCAGCGGGGCGCGTCCCGGCATAGGCGCTGCGAAGGCGATGGGGTTGGTGCCCATCAGCGACCGCCGTCCGCCGGGCAGGGCCATGGCCGCCGGTGTATTGGCAAACGCGAAGGCCACCAGACCCTGTTCGGCCAGCCGTTCGACATGCCGCCCGGCCTGTCCGAAATGGTGGGAACGGTGGATGGCGGCTGCCGCGACACCAGTCCGTGCCACCAGCGGCAACAGCCGTTCAATGGCCAGATCGACGGCGGGATAGGCGAAGCCATGGCCCGCATCAATGCGGACCCCGGCCTCCCCCGCCGTGACGGCCACCGGCACGACATTGCCATCCACCTTCCCGACCCGCGCATGCAGCGTGTAGGAGGGGACGCGGGACATTCCGTGACCGGCCTGCCCATCCACCTCCGCCGCCACCAGCGCGGATGCCGTTGCCGCCGCGTTGGCCGGGGCGACGCCGGCCTTGACCAGCGCCCCCATTGCCAGATGGTGTGCTTCTTCCAGGCTGAGCGTGACCGTGCTCATGCCGACCGGTACAGCTTGGTCATCACGAACTCCTTATGCCCCAGGGCTTCCGCCGCTGTCAGGCGACCGTTGGAGGTTCGGGCGATCATGTCGATCAAGGCGTCGCCCGCCTGATCGATGGTCATATCACGGCGCACAATGCCGGACACGTCCACGTCCACATGCTCGCTCATCAACCGCACGGTACGCGGGTTGCCGGTGATCTTGATGACCGGCATGATCGGGTTGCCGATCACATTGCCCTGGCCCGTGGGGAAGCAATGAACGACATAGCCGGCGGCGGCCTGCAGGGTGCAGCATTCGGCGGCGGCGGAAGAGGTGTCCATGAAGTACAGACCCGGCCCCTTGGCCGGCGCTTCCGCGGGTTCCAGCACGTCGATATAGCTGGTCTTCTTGCCGATCTTTTCGAGATTGCCCAGGGCCTTTTCCTCGATCGTCGTCAGGCCGCCGGCAATATTGCCCTTGGTCGGCTGGCTGTCGGACAGGTCGGAGGTCTTGTGCGCCTCGATCACGTCATCCTGATAGGATTGCCAGGTCTTCATGAACTTGGCGGCTACTTCCGGGCTGGCGGCGCGGGCGGCGGCCAGATGTTCGGCCCCCGTCAGTTCTGACGTCTCGCCGAAGCAGCCATAAAGGCCCAGCTCCACCATCTTGTCATACATGTTGCCGACGGTGGGGCAGGAGGCCAGACCCGTGGTCGTGTCGCTCTCCCCGCACTTGGCCGCCACCCATACCTCTGACAGCGGGCATTCGGTGCGGACCCGTTCAGAGGCCCATTGCGAGAATTCCTTGGCCTTGCGGGAAGCAGCGGCGACGGTGGCGATGTCACCATTGCCTTCGATCCAGAAGCCGGCGACCGGCTTGCCCGTGGCGGCGATGCCGTCCACCACCTTCTGGGTCCAGCCCTCCTCAATCCCGATCACGACACAGGCGGCCACGTTGGGATTGGCGCCGGTGCCGATGATGGTGCGGAAATGCAGGTCCAGGTCGGCGCCGAACTGCAACCTTCCATAGGAGTGGGGCAGGGCGATGGTGCCCTGGATATGGGCGGCCACCGCCTCGCACGCCGCGTTGGAAATATCGTCCAGCGGTAGGATGGCGACATGGTTGCGAACACCGACGCGGCCATTCTCGCGACGATAGCCCCAGATCTTCAGATCAGCATAATTCATGATCCGGGTTCCCTTACCAGCGCTTGGTTTTCAGATTATGGGTATGGACATGGGCGCCCTTGGTGATGGGCTGCACCACCTTGCCGATATCCTCGCCATACTTGATGACGGTTTCGCCGACCGCGAAATCGCGCAGTGCCACCTTGTGGCCGATCTGCACGTCCTGGTTCACGGTCGTGCGGAACTCGCTGTTATCCTCGGTCACGACGCACAGCATGTTGGTGCCGGCCTGCAACCCCTCCACAACGACGACGCCGACATTGTCGCGCCGGTCATGGACCAGAAGATGTGGTGCGCCCACTTGGAGCCTCCCCTTGTTCGTTGGCGGTGTTCGTTTGAACTGTGAAGTCTTATATAAGACACATAAGCCCACAACGTTTGGCGCTTGGCAAGATGGGTTTTTGATGATTTTCAGGAATGGCGGTATTCCGCCGATTTTCGCATTGACTTTGCCCCGAAAAGCGCCCCATCTGTCATTGGTCTTATATAAGAGCTGGTGACATGACGAACCCGCCATCCGACCCGAAACGCCCCTTGCGCAGCGCCCGCTGGTTCGCGTCCCCCGACATGCGCGGCTTCGCCCACCGGCAGCGGACGCAGCAGATGGGGCTGCGGCGGGAAGAGTTCATGGACCGCCCGGTGATCGCCATCGTGAACACCTGGAGCGAGATGAGCCCCTGCCACATCCATTTGCGCGATGTGGCCGACGCCGTGAAGCGCGGGGTGCTGCGGGCCGGCGGCTATCCGGTGGAACTGCCGGCGCTCAGCGTGGGGGAGGTGATGGTGAAGCCCACCACCATGCTCTACCGCAACTTCCTGGCCATGGAGGTGGAGGAGCTTTTGCGCTCCCACCCCATTGACGGGGCCGTGCTGCTGGGCGGGTGCGACAAGTCCACGCCGGGGCTTTTGATGGGGGCGATCAGTGCCGGGCTGCCGGCCATCTATTGCCCTGCCGGCCCGATGGCCAATGGGCAATGGCGCGGTACAAAGACGGGGGCGGGTACCCATACCAAGAAATATTGGGATGAGCTGCGGGCCGGAAACATCACGCCGACGGATTGGCTGGACCTGGAATCGCGGATGACGCGGTCCATCGGCACCTGCAACACCATGGGTACGGCATCGACCATGACGGGCATCGCCGACGCCATGGGCATGATGCTGCCGGGCGCATCCTCCATCCCTGCGGTCGATAGCGGCCATCGCCGCATGGCGTCCCTCTGCGGTGAACGGATCGTGGCGATGGTGGCCGACGATCTGACGCCACAGAAGATATTGACCCGAGATGCCTTCCTGAATGGTGTTACCGCCTATATGGCGCTGGGCGGATCGACCAACGCCGCCGTGCACATGATGGCCATGGCGGGCCGCGCCGGGGTGGCGCTGTCGCTGGATGATCTGTCCGACGCCGCCAAACGCATCCCCGTCTGCGCCAATCTGTTCCCGTCGGGCAATGCCCTGATGGAGGATTTCTTCTTCGCGGGCGGCATGCGGGCGCTGCTGTGGAAGCTGCGGGACCACCTGTCGCTGGATTGCCTGACGGTCACGGGCCGGACCCTGGGGCAGGAGATTGCGGAAGCCGAATGCTATGATGACGATGTTATCCGCGACGCGTCCAACCCCGTGGTGCCCCTGGAACGCGGGGCCACCCTGGCGCTGCTGCGCGGCAATCTCTGCCCCGATGGGGCGGTGATGAAATCATCGGCTGCCGATCCCCGCCTGCTGCGCCATACGGGTAAGGCTATCGTGTTCGACAGCAATGCCCAGATGCTGGCCGCCATTGATGATCCGGCCCTGGATGTCGATGCCGACAGCGTCATCATCCTGCGCCATGGCGGACCGGTGGGTGCGCCCGGCATGCCGGAATGGGGCAATCTGCCCATCCCGAAGAAGCTGCTGGCCCAGGGCGTGCGCGACATGGTGCGCATTTCCGATGCCCGCATGTCGGGCACCCATTACGGTGCCTGCATCGTGCATGCGGCACCGGAGGCGGCGGTGGGTGGCCCTCTGGCGCTGGTCCGGACGGGAGACCTGATCCGGCTGGATGCCGTGGCCGGCACGCTCGACATGCTGGTGGATGAAGACGAACTGGCCCGCCGCCGTGCGGCCTGGACGCCGCCCGCCAATCTCTATGAACGCTCCTACGCGGCTTTGTATAAGGCGCATGTGACCCAGGCGCCGCAGGGCTGCGACTTCGATTTCCTGGCCGGTACCGCCAAGGTTCCGGAACCGCCGATCTATTGAGGAACCCGATGCACGAACCCCTGAACCCGCTAAAGCGGCAAATGGCCGATACGTCCCGCCTGCTGACGGGCACCTGGCTGATGTCCGGCGCGCCCAGCACGGCGGAGGCGATGGGCCATTGCGGCTTCGACTTCCTGGTCGTGGATATGGAGCATGTGCCCATTGAGATGCCGGACCTCGCCAACCTGTTGCGCGCCATCGAATGCACACCGGCGCAGGCCATCGTGCGGCTGGCCTGGAATGATCAGGTGCTGGTGAAGCGGGTGATGGATGCCGGTGCCCGCACCGTCATGCTGCCCTTTGTGGAGAATGCAGACGAAGCGCGGGCCGCCGTCTCCTACACCCGCTATCCGCCCGATGGCGTGCGCGGGGTGGCGGCGGTGCATCGCGGGTCACGCTATGGCCGCGTGCCCGACTATCTGAAGCGCGCCAATGACGAGGTTGCGGTCATCGTGCAGCTGGAAACGCCGGGGGCTGTCTCGCGCGTGGCGGAAATCGCCGCCGTGCCCGGTGTCGATGCCCTGTTCCTGGGGCCGGGCGACCTGTCCGCCGCCATGGGCATGATCGGGCAGGTGGGGCACGAGGCGGTGCAGGCCAAGATCGCGGAAGCCGCAACCCTGGCCAAACAGGCGGGCAAGCCGATCGGCATTGTCGGGCCCAATCCGGAGATGGTGGGGCGCTTCGTCACCTACGGCTACAGCTTCGCCGCCGTAGCGTCGGACATTGCCATGATGACGGGCCGCGCCGTTGAATGGCAGGCGGCGCTGTGCGGACAGGCACCGACGGCCCCGGTCATCACAGGTCCCTACTGACCATGGCGGCGGTCATCACGCTGGCGGCGGGCGGCATGCGGGCGGAAGTGGCGCCCGCCATTGGTGGTGCGCTTCTGTCGCTGTCGCGTGATGGCGCCGATATCATGCGGCCCACGCCTGCCGATGCCGTGGCGACCGGGCAGGTGCGGCGCACCGCCTGCTATCCTATGCTGCCCTATGCCAACCGCATCGCCGATGGCCGTTTTCTGTTCGCTGGTCGCTGGCACCACGTCCTGCGCAACACGCCCGACATCACCCACCCGCTGCATGGGCTGGGCTGGCAGCGTGAATGGGTGGTGGATGAACAGTCCGATACCCATGTCCGTCTGCGTCTGTCGCACCAGCCGGCAACGGACGGGCAGGGCGACTGGCCCTATGCCTTCACCGCGCGGATGGCGTATCGGCTGGACGATACCGGCCTGGAAATCGGTCTGGACCTGACCAATGACAGTCCAGGCATGGCCCCGGCTGGCATGGGCCTGCACCCGTTCTTCCGGCGGGGTGCCGGAACGATGCTGCGCTTTTCGTCCCTGTCCTATTGGCGCAGCGGGGCCGATGGATTGCCGGAAAGGGTGATCATGCCGCCGGACCCTGATTTCCGCCACGGACGGCACCTGGATGACAGCGTCGTGGATGGTGATTTCCCCGGCTGGGCCGGCATCGCCCATATGACCGGATCGGTGCCCGGCCTGCTGGTCAGTCTGCGGGCAGACCGGATTTTCGGCACCTTGCGGGTCTATACCCCGGCGGGCCGTGACTTTTTCGCGGTGGAGCCGGTGACCCACGGCGCCAATGCCCTGAACCAGCCCGAACTGCCGCCCATGGCCATCCTGGCCCCCGGTGCCAGCCTGTCCGGGGTGGTTCGTATCAATGCGGAGCCTTTGGCATGAGTGAATTTACCCCTGTGCTTCCCCTGCGTACCCGGCTGGGGGAATGTCCCGTCTGGGATGGGGGGACGGGTGTCCTGTCCTTCGTCGATATTCAGGGACGGCAGCTTCACCGCTACCACCCTGCCGACGGGACCCTGTCCAGCCTGGACCTGCCCGAACATCCCGGCTGTGTCGTACCGCTGGCCGGTGGCGGCTATGTCGCCGGGATGCGGACAGGCATCTACCGGCTGGATGCTGATGGGACGGTGGGGCCGATGCTGGCCGCCAACCCGACCGATCCCGCCGATACCCGTTTCAATGATGGCCGCGTCGATCCGGCGGGACATCTGATCATCGGCACCATTGATGAACCGAAATCCGGTTCGCGCGGCGGTCTCTACCGTCTGGAAAAGGGGGGCTTGCGTCTGCTGTTCGGCGGCCTGTTGACCTCCAACGGGCTGGCCTTCTCCCCCGATGGGCGCACGCTCTACCATTCCGACACGCCGCGTTTCGCCATCCATGCCTATGATTACGACCCGGCCAGTGGTCAGGTCGCCAACAGGCGCCTGTTCGCACAACTGGACCCCGATGCCCCGGACCGGGGACGCCCCGACGGGGCGGCGGTGGATGCGGATGGCTGTTACTGGACCGCCCTTTATGCGGGCGGGCGGGTGCAGCGTTATGATCCCGATGGTCGCTTGATGGCGGAATACCGCACCCCGGCCCGTTGCCCCACCATGCCGTGTTTCGGTGGCCCGGACGCCAAGACCCTGTATGTCACCAGTGTGGCCGCCGGCTTTGAGGGGCCGATGGATGGCGCGCTGTTCGCCATGCCGGTCGATGTTCCCGGCCTGTCCAATACACTTTGTAACCCGGAGAGCCTGCCATGAACGTGCGCTATCACAGCCTGGAAGGCCGTTCCGTCCTGATCACTGGCGGCGCATCGGGCATCGGCGGGGCGATGGTGGAGGCGTTCGCGGCGCAGGGCGCACGGGTCAGCTTCATCGATATCGACGTCCATGCCGGGGCGGCCATGGCGGACCGTACCGGCGCCCGTTTCGTGCCCTGCGACATCACCGATATTGCCGCCCTGCGCGCCGCCATCGCCGATATCGAACAGGCCAGCGGTGGGATCGGGGTGTTGATCAACAATGCCGGCAAGGATGACCGGCAGGTGGTGGGGGAGGTGGAGCCCGAAAGCTGGCGCCGCATGCTGTCCTTGAACCTGGATCATCAGTTCTTCGCCAGTCAGGCCGCCGCCCCCGCCATGATGGCGCGCGGGCAGGGGGCGATCATCATGCTGGGCAGCATCTCCTGGATGCGCGGGCGGCCCGGCATGGTCAGCTATACGACGTCGAAGGCCGCCATCAACGGCCTGACCCGGACGCTGGCCCGCGAATATGGGCCGGGGGGCGTGCGGGTGAATTGCATCGTGCCGGGCGCAGTCCTGACTGACCGTCAGTCGGCCCTGTGGCTGACGCCTGAGCTGAACCAGCAATTCATCGACCTGCAGGCCCTGAAATTCCGCCTGACGGCGGATCATGTGGCCCGCATGGCCCTGTTCCTGGCATCCGATGAAAGTGCCGGCTGCACGGGTGCCAATTTCATCGTCGATGCGGGCCTGACGCAGAACTGATCCGCCGTCAGGGTCCTTCGCGCATCTGGTACAGGCTGGGTGGTACGCCGAAGGTGCGGTGGAACATGGCCGTGAAGGCGCTGGGGCTGTCATACCCGACATCGAAGGCGACCAGCGTCACGGGCCGCCCGCTGGCCAGCAGCGACAGCGCCTCCATCAGCCGCACCTGCTGTCGCCAGACAGCGACACCCATGCCCGTCTCCTGCTTGAACAGGCGGGTGAAGGTGCGGCGGCTCATCCCCGCCAGCCGTGCCCAATCATCCAGGTCGCGGTTGTCGGCGGGTTCGGTCAGGATGGCGCGACAGACACGCAGCAGCCGTTCATTCACGGGCATCCGCACCTCATAGGGCGCGTTGGGCATCCGCTCGATCTCGTCCAGAAGCAGGGCGACGATCCGCCCCTCCCGGCCCTCCAGATCATAATCGGGCGGAAAGCCGGCAGTTTCCAGGATCAGGGCGCGCAGGAAATCCGACACCTCGATCACCCGGCATCCGTCCGTCTGCCGGTCGCGCGCCGGGTCGATATAAAGGGTGCGCAGCGATACCGGTCCCCGGCAGGACACTTCATGCGGTGTGCCCGCCGGCAGCCAGAGGGCGCGTTGCGGCGGCAGCACGAAGGACGTGCGGTCGGTCACCACCGACATCACGCCGGCAGACGCGTACAGCAGCTGGGTGTGCTGATGGCTGTGGAAAGGATCGACGAAACCGGCGGGATATTCGTCCTGCAGCGCGATCACGGGCCGCTGCGTGGTCAGATAATCGGCACTGCGTTTCATCTTCCTTCCCTGAATGATGGCCCGGACACGGTAGAAGAATGGGGATCGTGGCTTCCGGGTCAAGCTCACAGGGCTTGAACGGCCCATTTGCATCAATGATTGGCCCGCTCCGGCAAGCAGGGGTGCCGCCGCCTCCCGTAGCATTCGGCCCATGCCGATAGCCGGGAGTTTGGTTTGTGAGTGAAGTGATCAAGGCCGCCGAGGATCTGGACCCCGATATCCGTCGTTTCCATCAGGCCATCAGTAGCGGCTATGCCGCTCACCCGGCGCTGCCGGGGCAGACGCTGGCCGACCGGCGGCAGGTGGCGGAAACGGTGCGGGCACCCTGGACAAAGGGCGGCCCGGTCATGGCCCGGACGCGGGAAATGCGTCTGGGGGATCGCGGTGTGCGCGCACGCATCCATGAACCGTCCATCGGTAGCGACCTCCCCGTCATGCTTTATATCCATGGCGGCGGCTGGATGCTGTTCAGCCTGGATACGCATGACCGGCTGATGCGCGAATATGCGGCCCGGGCCGGTATTGCCGTCATCGGCGTGGATTACAGCCTGTCGCCGGAGGCGAAGTTCCCGACCGCGCTGGAAGAGATTGTGGAGGTGGTGGACGCGGTCCGCGCCGGTGCCGCCGGACCCGGCCTTGACCCCGCCCGCATCGCCATCGGTGGCGACAGTGCCGGTGCCAATATGGCGGTGGCCGCCAATCTGATGCTGCGGCGGCAGGGCAAGCCGGTTCTGGATGCCATGGTCCTGAATTATGGTGCCTTCGATCATGCCGTCACGGCGTCGCACGAACGGTATGGTTCGGATTGCTATATGCTGAACAGTGCCGAAATGGTGGTGTTCTGGGATGCCTATCTGCGCGGGGCGGCGGATTATGACAACCCGCTGGCGGCGCCGCTGCGGGCCGATCTGTCGGGCCTGCCGCCCGCCTTTCTGTGCATCGCAGCTTGCGACATCCTGGTGGATGGCAATCTGGCCATGGCAGCTTTGCTCCGTAGTGCTGGTGTGCCGGTCAGTGCCAGCCTCTATGATGGCGCCAGCCACAGTTTCCTGGAGGCGGTTTCCATTTCCCCGCTGGCCGACCGTGCCTTCACAGAGGCGTCGGCCTGGCTGTCCCGGCACCTGCAAAGGTCCTGACGCGTTGCAGCAGGGGGATGTCACCATCCGGCATGGCATCTGGTGAAACCACAGCTTTATCAATCCTGTCGCCCTGCGACCGGCGAGGGCATCTGCATGCTGCAACGCCATGTGGCGGCCCGATACAGATGTTTCCCAATTGGCCCAAACGCGAGAGTAAATGACCTACGCGGGTGTGCCGGGCCGCCGGGAAGGGCATAGGCTGAACCATGAAGAGAGGCCGGCTACGGCCCTGACCATGAACAGAACAGGGATCCTCGACATGACCAATAGCCATTGGTACCGCACCCTCATCCTATCCTGCACCGCTGCGCTGGCGCCCCTGGCGGCGACAGCACAGGAGGCAGCCACCACCGATAAAAGCATTCTGCTGGAAGAAATCATCGTCACCGCCACCAAGCGGCAGCAGAGCGTGCGCGACGTTTCCGGCTCCGTTTCCGCCGTATCCGGCAAGCAGCTGGAAGCCATCGGCGCGCAGAGCTTCGCCGACTATATCCAGCGCACGCCCGGCGTTGTGTTCAATGAGTTCCAACCCGGCACGTCGCATGTCGTGATCCGTGGTGTCGCCACCAATTCCGGCAATGTGCAGGGGCAGGGCACCACGGGCTATTACATCAATGAGGTCCCGCTGACTGAACCCGGCTGGACCATCGTCATCCCCGATATCGACGCCTTCGATGTGGACCGGGTGGAGGTGATGCGCGGGCCGCAGGGGTCGCTGTTCGGGTCGGCTTCCATGGGTGGTGCCGTCAACTATATCGCCAACAAGGCCGATGCCACGAAGGCGGACGCCGCCATCGAAACCACATTGTCGCGTACCCGCAACGCCGATATCGGCTGGACCGGCAAGGCCATGCTGAACATGCCGCTGGTGGAGGATAAGCTGGCAGTGCGCGCCGTCGGCACCTTCCGCCGCGATCCGGGTTATTTGGACAATGCCGGCACGGGGGAAAAGGGCTCCAGCGATATCGATGTCGGCGGTGGCCGCCTGTCGGTTGTCTGGACGCCCGATGACCTGACGGAGGTTTCCTGGCTCAGCCTTTATCAGAAGACGGCGGCGGATGATGCGCCCTACCGCAACCCGACCTATGGCAGCTTCGGTCGTTCCAGCGCCCTGCCGGAAACCAACGACACCGATGTGGAAATCCACAGCCTGCGCCTGGACCGCGATCTGGGCTTTGCGACCCTGACGGCGCTGGGTGCCTATCAGAAGAAGAACCAGGGCTTTGTCTTCGACTTCACCCCCTATCGCGCCGCCTATAATGCCGATCTGGGCCTGAACATCACCAACCCGCTTTATGTGCGGTCGGGCGGTGACAGCGACGGCAAGTCAGCCGAGCTGCGTCTGGCGTCCAACGGCGATGGCGCCTTTGAATGGCTGCTGGGGTCCATGTATTTCGAAAGTGACAAGCATCTTTATGAACAGCTGGGTGCCAATGGTGCCGCCGCCGCCTTCGATGCCTCGCCCAAATATGGCCCCGGCAAGGGCGCGATCATCGCGCCCGATGGCAGCATCTTCAACGCCTTCTACACCGACCTGAAGGGGGAGGAGAGCGCCCTGTTTGGTGAAGCCTCCTATTCCATCACCCCGGAACTGAAGGTCACGGCGGGTGGCCGTCTGTTCAAGATGGAGGTGACCAGCACCTCCACCACAATCGGCTTCTCCACCTACCCCGGCAATCCGCTGGTGGAACGCACCCAGACCAAGGAAGACGGCTTCTCGCCTAAGCTGTCCATCACCTACAAGCCCAGCGAAACGCTGATGGTCTATGGTCTCTATTCAGAGGGTTTCCGTTTCGGCACACCCAACGGGTCCGGCCTGTCCGCTTTCCCGATCCCCAGCGGATCGAAAAGCGACAGCCTGAAGAACTACGAGGCGGGCCTGCGCGCCACCCTGGCCGATGGGCAGTTGCTGTTGGACGCCACCGCCTTCTATGTCGACTGGACCGATATCCAGTTGCGTCTGCTGACGCCCGACAATTTCAACTATGCCTCCAACGGGGCCGCCGCCTCCATCAAGGGGCTGGAAATGTCGGCCACCTGGCAGGCGACGGCCAACCTGGATATCCAGAGCAGCGTCACCTACATGAAGGCCCGGCTGGATGAGGACCTCTTCATCCTCTGGTACGGCACCGCGCCCAAGGGCTCGCGTCTGGCCGGCTCGTCGGACTGGTCCATTGCCAATACCGCCATCTACACATTTGATGCGGATTACGATCCGACCGTCACCTTCGCCCATCGCTACCTGTCCAAGGGGATCAGTGACATGAACTCCGCTGTTCCGGGCGTCGCGGTGAACGGGCAGGGTGGCTATAACCTGTTCGACCTGCGTCTTGGTGCCACTTTCGGCACGACCAAGGCGACAGTCTTCGCCAACAATATCACCGACAAGCGCGGTGTGACCCGTACCCTGCCGGAGGCCAATGGCCTGAGCCAGGGTCTGGTGCGGCCCCGCACCTACGGTGTCACGCTGCACTGGACGATGTAAGCGGAAAGGCGGATAGGGGAGCATGATGATGCAGCGTCGTTCCTTCCTGATGGCGGCCGGCGTCGCCCTGCTCCCCCTGCCGGGCGTCGCGGCGGACGGTCCCCCGTCCCCGCCGCGCCCACCGAAACGGCCCAAACGCATCGTCCAACTGGGCCGTACCCGTATCGACAATTACGCCTGGCTGCGCGATCCCAACTGGGCCAGGGTTTCCCGCGATACCAGCCTGATGGACCCGGAAATCCGCGCCCATCTGGATGCGGAAAACCGCTATGCCGACGCCATGCTGGCCCTCACGGTTCGGGTACAGAGCGATATCGTAGCGGCGATGCAGGCCCTTACCGGCGCGGAACAGGCGGCACCGCCCGTGCCCGACGGGCCATGGGATTATTACACCTATGTCCGGGCCGGGCAGGATCACAAAGTCTATGCCCGCCGTCCGCGCGGCGGCGGTGCCGAACAGGTTCTACTGGATGGGCAGGAACGGGCCAGTGGCCATGCCTATTTCCGGGTGACGGAGGCCGAACACAGCCCCGACCACAGGCTGTTCATGTGGGCGGAGGATGTGGAGGGCGGGGACCGTCACCGCATCTGCGTGCGTGATCTGGAAACCGGTGCGGTCAGCACGACACCCAATGCCGATGCCTATGGCTGGCACGGCATCGCCTTCTCCCCCGACAGCCAATATGTGTTCTGGATCTGGCGCGATCCCCTGTCGCGGCCCGTGAAGGTGTTCCGCCGCCCCGCGCGGGGCGGGGATGATATGCTGGTCTATACCGAACCCGATCCGGCCCTGTTCATGGGCCTGTCGCGCACGGCATCCAACAGTCATGTCGTGATCCATATCCTGGGGCCGGATGTGGATGAGGTGCGGCTGATCCCAGCCGCTGACCCGCTGGCCGAACCGATGCTGGTGGAACCACGCCAGCCCGGCCTGCATTACCGGGTGCAGGAATGGGCGGGTGACCTGATCATCCTGACCGATGCCGACGGCGCCCTGGATGGCAAGCTGATGCGCGCCAGCCTGACGCAGCCGGCCCGTGCCCATTGGCGCGACTGGGTGCCCCACCGTCCCGGCTGCCATATCCTGGAGACCCTGTCCTTCCGCGACCATTTCGTGCGGTTGCAGCGAGTGGAGGGCCGGCTGGAGATCGTGGTCACGGGCCGCGATGGGCGGGAAAACGCTCTGTCCTTTGATGAAGCGGCCTATGCCATCACGCTCGCCCCGGTGCAGGAACCGGGCGGCGCCGTCCTGCGCCTGATCTATGAAAGCCCGCGCACCCCGCGCCAGTGGCTGGACTACGACATGGCCTCTGGCACCCGTCGCATCGTGCAGCAGCAGACGGCGGGTAAGGGCTTTGATCCCGCGCGGTATGAGGTGCGGCGACTGATGGCACCGGCATCCGATGGGGAACAGGTGCCGGTGACGGTGCTGATGCGCAAGGGCATGACACTGGACGGATCGGCACCGCTGCTGCTCTATGCCTACGGTGCCTATGGCGTGCCGTCGGAGGCGGAGTTCTCCATTCCTGCCCTGACGCTGGTGGACCGTGGCTGGACCTACGCCATCGCCCATGTGCGCGGCGGGTCGGAGAAGGGGCGGCGCTGGTTTCTGGATGGGCGGCGCTTCAAGAAGAAGAACAGCTTCACCGATTTCATCGCCTGTGCCGAGCATCTGATTGGCCAGGGCTACACGGCCCGCCGCCGCATCGTGGCCTATGGCCTGTCGGCGGGCGGGCTGCTGATGGGTGGGGTCACCAATCTGCGGCCCGACCTCTGGGGCGGGGTGATCGCGCAGGTGCCCTTCGTCGACATGCTGAACACCATGAGCGACGCTGACCACCCGCTGGTCCCCGCCTTCCGCCCCGACTGGGGCGATCCGCTGGCCGATCCGCAGGCCTATGATTACATCGCCTCCATCTCCCCCTATGAGAATGTGCGCGATGCCACCTATCCGCCCGTGCTGGCCACGGCGGGCATCCGCGATGACCGTGTTTCCTATTGGGAGGCGGGCAAATGGGTGGTCACGCTGCGCGACCATAATAAGGGTCCGTCACCCATTCTGTTCCATGTCGACATGGAAGCCGGGCATCAGGCGGGGGCGGGCCTGACGGATCAGTTCAGACAGATGGCCCTGTTCTGGGCCTTCGCCGAACAAAGCCTGATCTGGAGCAAGGGGCTGAAATGAAGCTGTCGGATGCCATCGCCATTGGCCGCCTGGACGCACATGCCCAGGCGGGTCTGGTCCGGTCGGGCGAGATTTCGGCCCCCGAACTGACAGAAGCCGCGATCCTTCGCATTGAGGCGCTGGACCCTGCCTTGCGATCGGTCAGTTGCCCGGCCTTCGATCTGGGCCGGGCGCGGGCCGCCGGGCCGCTGCCCGATCATGCTCTTGCCGGCGTGCCCTATCTGCTGAAGGACAGTTTGGATTATCCGGGTCTGCCCAGCCGGGGCGGATCGGCGTCCAAACCGCTGACCCCCGTCACCAGGGGGCATGAGTATGTCCACCGTCTGGATCAGGCGGGGCTGATCCCCGTGGGCAAAAGCGCCATGCCGGAATTCGGCCTGCTGGGCGTGACGGAGCCTTTGATCGGCCCCGTCACCCGCAACCCCTGGTCCGATGCCCATTCACCGGGCGGGTCCAGTGGTGGGGCAGGGGCGGCGGTGGCGGCGGGTCTGGTGCCGCTGGCCCATGGCAGTGACGGGGCCGGGTCCATCCGTATCCCCGCGTCGTGCTGCGGCATCGTGGGGCTGAAACCCGGACGCGGCACCACCGTCCGGGTCCGTGCCCGGCATGTGGTGGAGGATCTGCTGGTCGGCGACAGCCTGATGGCGCGCAGCGTGCGCGACGTGGCCGCCGGCTTCGCCCTGGCCCATCCGGCCCGCCCCGCGCCGGTGACGGGTCCATCTGTCCGGCGTCTGCGCATCGCCCTGATGCCCCGGACACTGTCCGGCAGGCAACCGGATACCGCCTGCGAGGTGGCGGTGGAGGCGGCGGCGGCGCTGTGTCGTGCTCTGGGTCATGATGTGACCATCACCGATTGGCCGTTTGATGGCGGGACCGCGATGCGGGCCGAACGCACCTTGTGGTGCCATATCGGTGCCGATTGCGTCGATGCCGTGCGCGGGCGCGGGGACGATCCCCACCAATTGCTCGAACCCTGGACCAATGCCCTGGGCCGCATGGCCGAGGCCCTGTCTACCGACGATCTGGAACAGGCCTGGGGACAGGTGGCGGAACTGCCGAAGCGGCTGTCGGCCTTCTTCCAGGATTACGATGTCATCCTGACCCCGACCCTGGCCGCACCCCCGCCCGAACGCGGTTTCATGGCGCCCGACCTGCCGGGGGATGTGCTGATGAAGCGGATGTTCGGCTGGCTGGATTACACGCCGTTGCAGAACCTGTCGGGCGCGCCCGCCATCTCCCTACCCCTGTCCTGGACAGCGCTGGGGCTGCCCATCGGTGTCATGTTCGCCGCTGACCGGGGGCAGGAGGCACTGTTGCTGGCGCTGGCCTTTGAATTGGAACAGGCACAGCCATGGGCCGGGCGCTGGCCGCAAACGCCCCTGAACAGGTAAGCAGGACATGTTTGAGCAATATGCCGCCGATGATCTGCGGGACCTGATTGCGCAGTTCCCTCTTGCCTGGGTGACCAGCACCGACGGGGAAGAGGCCAGTCTGTTACCCCTGGTGGGGCGGTTCGATGCGGCGGGTGAACTGACCGAACTTATCGGCCATCTGGCGCTTGCCAATCCGCTGCGCGCGGCGCTGATCCGCGATCCGCGCGCCCTGATCCTGTTCAAGGGGCCGGACGCCTATATCTCGCCATCGCATGCGGGGCGGCGGGACTGGGGTCCGACCTGGAACTATGCGCAGGCGCGGATCTGGGCGGAGATCACCTTTGATCCGGACCTGACCGGTCCCTCACTGGAGCTGCTGGCCGACAGGCTGGAGCATGTCCGGGAGCATCCCTGGCACCCGGCTGAACTGGGCGCGCGCTATCAGCAGCTGGCCCGTCACATCATCGGTTTTCGCGCCCGCGTCACCCGTGTGAAGGCGAAATTCAAGCTGGGTCAGGATGAACGGCCCGAAACCCTGCGCCATATCCTGGACAGCCACTCCGATCCCGCCCTTCTGGAATGGATGCGGCGCTTCAATCCGGGACGGCTGCCCTAACCGCGTGGTGCGGGGCCGGAGGATTCGCCCGGCACCAGGGTCAGGGTCCGGTGCAGTTCGGTTTGCGTTGGCATGTCCTCAATCATGTTGATCAGCCAGGCGGTAGCCAGTTGCGCCATCTCCCCCAATGGCCGATGGACCGTGGTCAGGGCCGGCGTCAGCATCTGGGCCAGGACGCTGCCGTCAAAACCCACGACGGACAGGTCTTGTGGTACCGCGATCCCGCGCGCGGCGGCGGCCTTCAATACACCGGCAGCCATGATGTCGTTGGCGGCGAAGATGGCGGTGGGCATCGGGTCCCGCGACAACAGCCGCTCGGCGGCGGTCACGCCCGATGCAAACCCGTAATCGCCTTCCACCTCGCCGATCAGGCCGCACCCGGCCTCCATCAAGGCCGCCACGAAGCCGGCCCGCCGCTCCTGGGCCGACCGCGCGGATGACGGGCCGGATACCAGCGCGATGCGGCGATGGCCCAGCCCCACCAGATGGCGTGCCACATCGGCGGCACCGGCCCGTTCGTTGGAGACCAGGAAGCCGGCGAAACCGGTCAGCGGGGTGGGCGACAGGGCGATGGCCGGCACGTCCGCTGCTGCCAGCGCCTCCGGCAGGCCGGCCACCGTGGAGACGGGCGATAGCACGACGACCCCATCGACCCGCGACCGCCCCACGAAATCCAGCACATTTTCCACCGGCCCCTGATGGCCGGCGGGGGCCGGGTGGATCACGATCTCATACCCGCGCCGCGTTGCCTCATGCACCATGCCGCGCTGTACCGCGTCCAGAACCAGGGCGTTCTGGTCATTATGGACCATGCCGATCAGGAAGGACCGGCCCGTCGCCAGACCGCGCGCCCGCGCGCTGGGACGGAAGCCCAGGGCGGCAATCGCCTCTTCCACGCGCTCACGCGTCAGGGCATTGACCTTGGTGGACCGGTTCAGCACGCGGGACACGGTGCGGATGGAAACACCCGCCCGTTCGGCAACGTCGTTGATCGTTATATCCACAATGACGCGTTCCGCCGCTGGCTGGGGTGAGTGATATTATCCTACTTATCAAACCATGCCCGCTTGGCAAGCGCTTCGCACCCCCCTCGTCACGCCGGACCAATATCCCTATATGGATTTGCGAGGCTGCCCGATGGGTGGCGATGGTCGATCCCTGACGGGCCAGGCGGACAAGCGGCCCCGGAGACATGGTTTGGTTGATTTTTCGATTCTGGAACTGGGCCGCGTGCGTGAGGGCGGCAGCCGCCGTGACGCGATGGATGAGGCCCGGACCCTGGGGCAGCATGCCGAACAGCAGGGCTATAAGCGCCTGTGGGTGGCCGAACATCACAATATGCCGACTGTGACGACGGCGGCGACCTCCCTGGTCATCGCCCATATCGCGGCGGGCACCCGGCATATCCGGGTGGGGGCGGGGGGCATCATGCTGCCCAACCATTCCCCCTATGTGATTGCCGAACAGTTCGGCACGCTGGCGACCCTGTTTCCGGGCCGCATCGATCTGGGCCTGGGCCGTGCGCCGGGGACGGATCAATACACCTTGCGCGCCTTGCGCCGTGATCCGGCCAGTGCCGAGAATTTCCCCCGCGATGTGCTGGAGCTGCAGGCCTATCTGGCGCCGGCAACGCCGGGACAGCCGATTGAGGCGGTGCCGGGGTCCGGCACGGAAGTGCCGCTATGGATTCTGGGTTCCAGCCTGTTCGGGGCGCAACTGGCCGCCGAACTGGGCCTGCCCTTTGGCTTCGCCTCCCACTTCGCACCGGGCTCCCTGGATCAGGCCTTGGCCATCTATCGCGACCGTTTCCGGCCATCGGCGCAGCAGCAGCGGCCCCATGCGCTGGTCGGTGTCAATATCATCGCGGCGGAAAGCGACGAGGAAGCCCGTTTCCTCGCCACCTCGCAGCAGATGTCCTTCACGCACATGGTCAGGGGGACCCGCCGCCTGACCCAGCCGCCCATCGCCGATATCGAGACCTACTGGTCCCCGCGTGAGAAGCTGCATGTTCAGCAGATGCTGGCCTGTTCCATCATCGGAGGACCGGAGACCGTGCGACGGGGCGTCGATGCGCTGCTGGAACGGACCGGGGCGGATGAGTTGATGATCGTGTCGGATATGTTCGATTTCAGCAAAAGGCTGCGCTCGTTCGAGATCATTGCGGGCCTGATGCGCTGACACCGGTTGCCGTCTTACGACCTATCCGAAAAGAGGGCTGGTCAGCGCGCCACTGTTCGCCGACAAAATGATCCGCATATCATGGTGTGATTTTCAGAATGTTTGAGGGATGCCGTTGCAAACCGACCTCCTTGGCAAAGTGTCAGAAACGCTGGGTTCCGCCCGCACCGTGGAACAGCTGACCCGGCCCCTGCTGGAACTGCTGGAACTGGTGACGGGTCTGGAAAGCACCTATCTGACCCATATCGATACCGGCGCCGGGATGCAGACCATCCTCTTTTCCCGCAACAGCCGCACGATGCAGATACCCGAGGGCCTGTCCGTGCCCTGGGACGACACGCTGTGCAAGCGCGCGCTGGAGGAAGGGCGGTCTTACACGGAGGATGTCGCCGCCTGCTGGGGCGATTCCGACGCGGCTAGGGCGCTGGGCATCCAGACCTATGCCAGCACGCCCGTCTATCTGGGCAGTGAACACCTGTATGGCACGCTCTGCGCCGCCAGCAGTGACCGCCAGCCCCTGACCCCGCAAGGCAAGCAGGCCTTGTCGCTTTTCTCCACCCTGATCGGGCAGCAGCTGGAACGCGAACGCCTGCTGGAGGATTTGCAGAAGGCCAATGCGGCGCTGGAGACGGAGTCTGCCACCGATGCCCTGACAGGGCTGCCCAATCGCCGCTGCACACTGGCGGAACTGGAGCGGCTGTTCGCGCTGGGCCGGCGGACGGGGCAGCGGGTGTTGGTCGTCTTCATCGACCTGGACGGGTTCAAGAAGATCAATGACACCCATGGCCATGATGCGGGCGATGTCTTTCTGGTGGAGGTTGGGCGCCGTCTGTCCAAGGGGCTGCGCGCGGGCGACATGCTGGGCCGGCTGGGCGGTGACGAATTTGTCGTCATCGGCCTGACGGCCCCCAGCGATGGCGAAAATGACGAGGCACCGCGTCGCCGTCTGGCCCCGCTGGTTCAGGGACGCTACGATCTGGGCCAGATGGTGATCGATTATCCCGGTGCCAGCTTCGGTGTTGTCCATGCCGACCCGCACCGGTCCAACCCGGACGAGGCGCTGCGGGAGGCGGATGCGCGCATGTATGAGAATAAGCGCAGCCGCCGTTCGTAAGTGATAGGCCCGCCCCTGACCGTTGTATTGCCATAAAGCTGTTGGCACTCTCCTTTCCGGGTGTTTGGGGGAGGGGGAAAATGCCGGTGTCGAAGCGTGTCGTCCTGACGGCTATCGCGGTGCTGTCCTTGGGGGCCATTGGCTTTGCCGGATGGCAGGCGATGCGGCCAGCGGACAGGATGGTGGCGAAGCTGGACCCGCCACCGGTGACCGCGACACAGCCGGTGACGGCCAGGACATTGCCGCCCGCGACCCCGGATGACCGCGCCTTCCGCTTCACCCGCGTGACGATTGAGGCCGGTGGCACCGTCGCGGAGGCTTGTCTTGTCTTCAACAAGCCGTTGGACGAGACGGGTGTCGTCAATTACGCCGATTATGTCGAGCTGCCGGCTGACACGCGCGCAGCCTTCCGCGTGGCGCGGGAGAAGCTGTGCCTGTCGGGCCTGACCTTCGGCACGGAGTATCAGGCTACCCTGCGCCCTGGCCTGCCGGCGGGAGGCGGCGCCGGCACGCTGGAGGCGGCGGCCACGGTGACACTGGCCCTGACCGACCGGCAGCCGGCGGTGGCGCTGGGCCAGGGCTTCATCCTGCCGCGTGAAACGGGCGACGGCCTGCCGATCACCACCGTCAATGTCGACCGGCTTGCCATCAAGCTCTACCGCGTCGGCGACCGCATGCTGGCCCGCATGCGGCAGGATTTTGTGGATGAACGCAGCTTCTACCCCTACAGCGCGAAGGAGGTGGAGCAGGATGAGGGCCGACTGGTCTGGCAAGGCGAGGTGCCCGTGACGGGTCCGCGCAACAGCGCCGTCACCACCCTGTTCCCCCTGGCCGATGCCATCGGCAAGACCGAACCCGGCGCCTACCTGCTGGTCGCCAGCAACCCCGACGCGCCGCGCCAGGATGGCGAAGATAACTACTATTATTCCGACGATTACCGACCCCAGGCCGGGCAGTGGGTGGTGCAGTCCGATCTGGGCCTGACCAGTTTTCGGGGTGCTGACGGCCTGACCCTGTCGGTGCGGTCCCTGTCCAGCGCCAAGCCGGTCGCTGGCGTCCGCCTGTCCCTGATCGCCCGCAACAATGACGTGCTGGCCGAGGCGAAAAGCGACGGCAAAGGGCTTTTCCATTTCGATGCCGGGCTGCTGCGCGGGGAGGGCGGCCTGGCGCCCGTCATGGTCATGGCCTATCGCGAGGATGGCGATTTCAACTTCCTGGACCTGCGCCGCCCCGGTTTCGACCTGTCCGACCGGGGCGTGGAGGGGCGGCAGCCGTCGGCGGCGGCGGATGCCTTCCTCTATACCGAACGCGGCATCTACCGTCCGGGGGAGACGGTGGAACTGACCAGTCTGCTGCGCGATCCGCAGGCCCTGGCCCTGCCGGGCCGGCGTCTGACCATCAAGCTGAAGCGACCCGACGGCAAGGAGCATCAGCGGTTTGAGATGGCGGATGGCGGCGGCGCGGCGGGTCACCTGTCCATCACCCTGCCGGCCAGTGCCAACCGGGGGCAGTGGGAGGCGGCGGCCCATGCCGATCCCGCCGGACCCGCCATCGGATCGGTACGATTCCAGGTGCAGGATTTTGTGCCGCAACGCCTTGACGTTGTTATCGACAACAAGCCGGCCCGGCTGTCCCCGGGTGAGGCGGTGAGCCTGAATGTCAGTGCCCGCTTCCTGTATGGCGCGCCCGGTGCCGCCCTGGCGGGTGAGGCGCGGCTGACGCTGGAGCCGGACCCGGCCCCGTTCCCCCACCACAAGGGTTACCAATGGGGAACCCCGGCGGACAGTTTCGATGTGGAGCCGGTGGACCTGACGGTGGCGGAGACGGATGCGGACGGCAAGACGCAGGTGACGGGTACGGTCCCGGCGCAGGTGCCGGGGACAAGGCCGCTGCGCGCCGACATCTATGTCGCCATCCGCGAACCGGGTGGGCGGGCGACCGCCGAACATGTCTATGTGCCCGTCCCCGTCACCCCGCTATCCATCGGCATCCGCCCGCAATTCCAGGACGCGGTGCCGGAAGGTGCCAAGGCGGGGTTTGAGGTGATTGCTGTGGATGCCGATGGCAAACCGGTTGCCGCCAAGGGCCTTTCCTGGCGGCTGATCAAGGATACCTCCACCTGGCAATGGTTCCGCAGCGGGGGAAGTTGGAAATATCAGCGGGTGCCGCGGGAGAAGCTGGTGGCCAGCGGCACCATCGACATCGCCGCCGACAAGCCGTCGGTTCTGTCGCAGGCGGTGACCTGGGGCGGATATCGGCTGATCGTGGCGGACAGCGCCAGCGTGGCTGCCACCTCCGTCGCCTTTTCCAGCGGCTGGTATGGCGAAAGTGGGCCGGACCGTCCCGATCGCCTGAAACTGGCCGCCGACCGCGCCGGCTATGCCCCCGGCGACACGGCCCGCCTGCGCATCGACAGCGAGGTGGCGGGGGAGGCGTTGCTGGTTATCGCCAACGAGACGGTGCATGAGACGCGCAGCATCGCCGTGCCGGCGGGCGGTGCCGATGTCGATGTGAAGGTCGGGGCGGATTGGGGGCCGGGCGCCTATGCGCTGGTCACCCTCTACCGTCCGCTCAACGCTTCGCTGGGTCACGCGCCGGTGCGGGCGGTGGGCGTGGCCTGGCTGGGCATGGATGCAGTCCGTCGCACGCTGGATATCGCCATCGCGGCCCCGGACAAGGTGCTGCCACGCCAGACCATCATTGTTCCCGTCGCGGTCAAGGGGGCGGGGGCCAAGGCGCATGTGACGCTGGCCGCCGTCGATCAGGGCATTCTGGGCCTGACCCGCTTTGCCACGCCTAAGCCGCAGGATTACTTTCTGGCCAAGCGGCAATTGGGCGTGTCGATGCGCGATGATTATGGCCGCCTGATCCGGGCGCAGGCCCAGGGTGATGATCAGGGCGGCGACGGCTTCGGCGGGCGCGGGCTGGACGTGGTGCCGACCCGCACCGTGGCCCTGTTCTCCGGCATCGTGGCGCTGGATGCGGCGGGCAAGGCCAATATTCCCCTGACCATCCCGGATTTCCAGGGCGAACTGCGCCTGATGGCCGTCGCCTGGGACACCGAAAAGCTGGGATCGGCGGAAAGGCGGATGACGGTCCGCGATCCCGTGGTGGCGGAGGTGATCCTGCCGCGCTTCCTGTCCCCGTCGGACAATGGCCGCGCAACTATCCTGATCCATAATGTGGAAGGGGCGGCAGGTTCTTACCGGCTGGCCCTGGGGGCCAAGGGTGCTGTGGCGGGCGGTGAGACGGAGCGGTCCATCACCCTGGCCCAGGGGGAGCGGCAGGTCTTCACTGTACCGCTGGATGGGACCGAAGCCGGCATCGGCACCGTCACCCTGTCGGTGGCCGGGCCGGGCGGGTTCCAGGTGGAACGGTCCTGGCCCATCCAGGTACGCCCGCCGCAACTGCCCGTGACGCGGGAGATGGTGGCGACCCTGGCGCCGGGAGAGAACGCCGTTTTGCCCGCCGACCTCCTGACCGGGCTGGTTCCGGGGACGGAGGCGGTGTCGCTGTCGGTCTCCCGCTGGCAGGGGATCGACGTGCCGGGCATGCTGCGGTGGCTGGACCGGTATCCGTTTGGCTGTCTGGAACAGACGGTGAGCCGGGCTATGCCCCTGCTCTGGTTCAACGATCTGGCCTTGCTGGCGGGCACCAAGCAGGACAAGGCCATCGCCGACCGTGTGCAGGACAGTATTGACCGCGTCCTGTCCATGCAGGACCCGGAAGGGGGCTTCCGCATGTGGGGCCAGTATGGCGACGCCGCCGATCCCTGGCTGTCGGTCTTTGCCATGGACTTCCTGGAACTGGCCTCCGACCAGGGCTTCGTGATCCCGGCGGACGCGCTGACGCTGGGCCGCCAATGGCTGGGCGATGCGTCCAGCCGATCCTATCCGCCGGCGGTGCGGGCCTATGCCGCCTGGGTCCTGGCCCGCAAGGGCAAGGCCAATGTGGGTGACCTGCGCTATTTCCATGACAGCAAGATGCCCGAACAGGCCCTGGCCGCCGCCCATCTGGGGGCGGCGCTGGACGCGGTGGGTGAGCGGGCGCGGGCTGGCCAGTCGTTCGATGCCGCCCGCCAGAAGCTGGCCGATTGGGCCGCGAAGGAGGCGGAGGAGGATGCGGCGCGCGAAATGGCGCGGCGGACGGGCAAGCGCCCCAAGCTGCCGGTCCGCACCGACACCTATGGCAGCCGCCTGCGCGACACCTATGCCATCGCCAGCCTGATGGCGGCGGGTGGGCGCGGCGTGGCGATCCCGGCCCTGCTGGACACCGCACAGGTCCTGGATACCCGCGCGGAGGAGACGAACACCCAGGAAAAGGCCTGGATTCTGCGCGCCGCCGCCGGTCTGGCCCCAAAGGGGGCGAAGCTGGCCGTCAGCCTGGACGGGGCCAGCGTCGGTACCGGCGATCCGGTATCGGCCAGCATCGCCCCGGACCGGCTGCGCGCCGGCCTGACCTTGGCCAACCAGGGCGATACCGGGCTTTACCGCACCTTGTCGGTGGAGGGCGTGCCGGTCGACCCGGTGCCCGCCATGGAGGCCGGGATCGCCCTGCGCAAGAGCCTTTACACCGCCGACGGGCAGCCGGTCGATCCGGCCAGCATCAAGCAGAATGACCGCATCATCGTGGTGGTGGAAGGCAATGCCGGCATGGCCGCCGTGCCCGGCGACTATGCCATCCTGGACCTGCTGCCCGCCGGGTTGGAGGTCGAGGGCGTGATCAAGCCGGAACAGGCCGGCTATGGCTGGTTGGGCGCGCTGTCCGGCACCAACATTGCCGAGGGGCGCGACGACCGGTTTGTGGCGGCCCTGTCCCTGCCCGCCGACCGGGAGGGGACACAGGGTGCTGCCGGCATTTCCGGCTTCAAGATCGATCCCCGTTGGGGCTTTCGGGTGGCCTATGCCGTCCGGGCCGTGACGCCGGGGTCCTTTGCCCTGCCGGCGGTGGTGGCAGAGCATATGTATGTGCCCAAGGTGAAGGCCCGGACGGATATGGGCCGGATTGAGGTGGCGGAGTGATCAGCGGGCGCCGCCGGCGGGTGCTGGCGGCGGTCCTGCTGGCCCTGACCGGGCTGGTGGTGGCTGCCGACTTGGCCCTGCCGCCCGATATGGGCCGCTGGGACGGACGGTCGGCAGAGGTGCTGGACAGCGAGGGCCGGCTGCTGCGCGCCTTTCCCACGGCAGAGGGGGCGTGGCGGCTGGCGACCGACAGCACCCGCGTCGATCCGCTTTACCGGGCCATGCTGCTGGCCGTGGAGGATCGCCGCCATGGCTGGCATCCCGGTGTCGATCCGCTGGCCATCGTCCGCGCCGCAGGGCAGGCGGTGCGGCATGGGCGGGTCATTTCCGGTGCCTCCACCCTGACCATGCAGGCGGCCCGCCTGTTGTCGCCGCAGCCGCGCACCCTGTCGGCAAAGGTTCGTGAGGGGCTGCGGGCCTTGCAGCTGCGCCGCCGGCTGGGCGGGGATGGGGTACTGTCGCTCTATATGAGCCTTGCGCCTTTTGGCGGGCCGCTGGAGGGGGTGAGGGCCGCCTCGCTGGCCTGGTTCGGTCGGGAGCCGGACCGGCTGACCCCGGCGCAGGCGGCCTTGCTGGTGGCGCTGCCGCAATCGCCGGAAAGGCTGCGGCCTGACCGGTACCCGGACGCGGCGAAGGCGGCGCGGGCCAAGGTGCTGGACCGGGCCGTGGCCGCGGGCCTGATCGCGGCGGATGTGGCGACGGCGGCCAAGGCCGAGCCGCTGCCCACCATCATGCTGCCCCTGCCCATGCTGGCCCCGCATCTGGCTGAACGGCTGGTTGCCGGCGCAGGTCCGGGTTCCATCATCCGCACCGGCGTGCGGTCCGACCTGCAACGCGCGCTGGAGGCCGTGGGCCGGGCGGAACAGGCGCGGATGGAGGCGGGGGGCGACCTATCCGTCCTGGTCATCGCCAACCAGGACCGCCGTATCCTGGCCCACTTGGGCAGCGGCGACTGGCGTGTGCGGCAGTTGGACCTGTCACGGGCCGTGCGGTCGCCGGGATCGGCGCTGAAACCCTTCATTTATGCCCTGGCCTTCGATGATCTGTCCCTGCATCCCGGCACCCTTATCGATGATGCCCCGCAGCGGTTCGGGGATTGGCTGCCGCGTAATTTCGATGATGGCTTCCACGGGGTGGTGACGGCGCGCGAGGCCCTGCAACGCTCCCTCAACATCCCCGCCGTCCGGGTGCTGGAACGGGTGGGGCCGGCGCGGCTGGCGGCCTTGTTGACCATTTCGGGGGCGGAACTGTCCTTGCCGCCGGCAGCGGAGCCGGGATTGCCGCTGGCCCTGGGCGGTGTTGGTATCCGGCTGACCGACCTTGCCATGCTCTATTCCGCGCTGGGTGATGATGGCGTCACCAGACCGTTACGATACCGGATTGATCAGCCGGAACCTGCCGATACGGGCCGTCTGGTGGGAACGGCGGCGGCGCGGGCGGTTCTGGCCGTGCTGCGCGACAGTCCCGTTCCCGATGGTCTGGCCGGGGGGCAGGGGATTGCCGGGCGGCGGCGGGTGGCGTTCAAGACCGGTACCTCCTTTGGCTTTCGCGATGCCTGGACCGTCGGTGTGTCCAGCGATTACACCGTGGCCGTCTGGGTTGGCCGGGCCGATGGTGCCCCCCGGCCCGGAGCGGCGGGACGGCAGGCGGCGGCCCCGTTGATGTTCCGGGTGTTCGACCTGCTGCCCCCCGACGGGCCGGCGAGACCCGCACCGGAACCCGACCACGCCCTGCTGCGCGCCACGCCGCCGCCGGGTCTGGCCCGTCTGGATGGCGGCGGGCCGGTGGCGGCGACGCAGCGTGGCGAACGTCTGCGCATCCTGTTTCCGCCCGACGGGGCGGAGGTGGAGGCGCTGGCCGATGGCGTCTCCCTGTCGGCGGCGGGTGGGCGGCCGCCTTACCGCTGGGTCGCGGATAATGTGCCGCTGCCCGATGACAGCCGGTTCTGGCGCCCAACCGGCCCCGGCTTTTCCCGCCTGACCGTCATGGACAGCACCGGCCAGCGCGCCAGCGCCGCCATCCGCGTGCAGGTGCCGGGGCCGTCGCAAAATTAACCCTGTGAAACATTGTTGAACATGATTTCGGCGATGTTTCGAGAACGGCGGGTCGTAGCGCGGATTATGGCTTCGCCTAAACCGGGTTTACGTTGACTGGAATCATTCCCCTATCGTCATCCCGGCGAAAGCCGGGACCCAGCGTAGAGCGGCGTCTGCCGC
>NZ_JBMDKE010000016.1:0-127460 GCF_057809555.1 Niveispirillum sp. FG156
AAGGTGGGAGAGGGAGGGGCCCGAACGCGCCAGCGTTTGGGAGGGTGAGGGCAACCCGCTCAAAGGTAAAAACCTTACGCCGCCTGCTTGCGCCCACCCTTGCCGGCGGCCAGGATTTCGCGGGCCATTTCGTCGGCAACCGCACTGGTCGGGCGATTCTCCCGGTCGGCGCGGCGGAAAATCTCCGTCAGCGTCACGGGAATACGCTCCACCTGACGCAGCACGGAATCGCGGTCATAATCCTGCGTCACTTCGGCGGAGACATTGATGATGCCACCGCCATTGATCACATAATCCGGCGCGTACAGGATGCCGGCGGCGCGCAGCGCCTCGCCCATCGGGTCGGTTTCCAGCTGGTTGTTGGCGCCGCCGGCCACGATCTTCGCCTTCAGTTCGGGCAGGCTGCGCGGATTGATGACGGCACCCAGGGCACAGGGCGCGTAGACATCGGTATCGGCGGCATGGATGCGGTCGGGTGCCACGGCAATGGCCCCGAACTTGTCCACGGCGCGCTGCACGGCATCGGCATGGATGTCGGTGACCGTCAGGATGGCGCCGTCATCGGCCAGACGCTGGCACAGATGGCCGCCGACATTGCCCAGGCCCTGCACCGCGACGCGCACACCCTTCAGGCTATCGGTGGCCAGCCTGTGCTTCACGGCGGCCTTGATGCCCATATAGACGCCATAGGCGGTGAAGGGCGACGGGTCGCCCGACGCGTCATGCCCCTTGGACAGGCCCGCGACATGGCGCGTGGTCTGGCCCATGGTCATGACGTCGGCGACACTGATGCCCACATCCTCCGCCGCGATATACTTGCCACCCAGGCTGTCGATGACCCGGCCAAAGGCGCGGAACAGCTCGTCCGTCTTGTCCTTGCGGCTGTCGCCGATGATCACGGACTTGCCACCGCCCAGCGGCAGACCGGCCATGGCATTCTTGTAGCTCATGCCCCGCGACAGGCGCAGCGCATCGCGCATCGCCTCGGTATCGTTGGCATAGGGCCACATGCGGCAGCCGCCGCAGGCAGGCCCCAGGGCCGTGGAATGGACCGCGATGATGGCGGCCAGACCACTGGCCTCATCGCGACCGAACAGAACCAGTTCGTGATTATCGAAATCGGGGAAATCGAACAGCATGGGGCGGGGCCTCCGGGCCGATGGATCGCTGCTGCCGCCTTTCTTGCGGGCGGCTTTGACGGTCAAAGTCTAGGCATGGCAGCGCACCCAGGTCGATTTCGTTGTTGGGCGACGGATTGCACGAAACGGACGCGGCGGCGGCCTTTCGGAAAACTTCCTGTCGCATGGCGAAAGGCAGCCTTGCCGGTGCCGGCTGGAAACTGTGCCAATGGATAGCTTGCCCGAAATCACGGACCGCGCGACGGTGGTGAACCGGGTGCAGACACGCCCCGCGAAGGTCGGCAACAGGGGCCGCGCATGGGCGAGATCATCCAATTCCCGGTTCAGGTACGATCCCTGGCCACCACAGCCATGCTGGCCAACCAACTGGTCGCCGCAACGGCGGAGCTGCCGGAACTTGTCTCGGCGGTGGACCGGATGGGGCGGTCGGCGGAAAGCCTGTGCCGTGCCTTGCAGGGCGGCCTGACGGCGATGAATGTCGCCTTTGGTCGTGCCCTGGTGGTGAATGAGGCGCATCAGCGCCTGCAGATGGCGGTGCAGAAGGCCATGGAACTGGCCGATACCGACCCGGAGGCAGCGGCGGGCCGGCTGGCCGAACTGCGCGCCGATTATGCCCTGCTCACCGCCATGCGGTAATATCACCGGTCAAAATTGTTGACCGGTGATATGGCGGCGACGACCGCCGCGCGGCTCGTGCCGCGTAAGCCCACGCCCAAGCCCACGGATATGGGCGCCGGCGATTAAAGGGCATAAAGTATAACATTCAGGCGGCCACAATGGGGCGCGCCGCTTCGATCTGGCTGTTTAGCAGGTCACGGATGGCGCGGCCACGCGGCGTCAGCTGCACCACGCGCAGACGGGCATCCTGGGTCCAGGCCCGGCGTTCGACCAGCGCACCGGCGGCATCGCCCCGCCCCTCTTCCACATCGCGCGACAGCTCATCGATGGCCCGGCTGATGGCGCAGGGCGCCTCCCCCATCAGATAGGAGAGTTCTGCCTGGCTGATGCCTTCATTCTCGCAGATGGTCAGCAGGGCAGCCGCCGTGCGCAGCGACATGCGCGGATTGATCTTCAACAGGGCCTGCGTGATGGCCAGCGCCGTGCTGGGATAACGTTGCATGACACAATCCCCCTATCAGGCGACGCTGGCATAGGGACGCAGACGGCCCGTGCGGGTAACCGGCGGACGCGGTGCGGTCCCGGAATTGGCGGCGGTGCGGTTGCGCAGTTCGCGCAGGTCCAGCGTGCTTTCCGGATAATGGCGCTGCACCTCTTCCAGCAGCTCGATCAGCCGCTTCTGATGCTCACCCGCCTCGACGAAGTTTTCAGTATGGAATTCGATATTGATGCATGCCTTAAGGCGGAGTTTTCCGTCCTTCATCTTTTCCCCCAACTGATCTGTGCCGTTCCTTGCCCGGTTGTTCAGGCATCCGTGACGGCGACAGGGGAAAGATTGCCGGACTGCATCGAACTGACCATGATGGAAAGATGATCATTGGCTGATTGAAAGCCGATCATCGCCTGACGAGAGCCCGCGACTTATCCTAAATCACTGATTTAGATGACATAATCTGACGTCAATCACACCATCTTTGACACATGATGGAAAGATGATGGGCGCATTTGCGGAATGATCGCGGCGGTGAGATGGATGATGGGGCACGCCTCCCCCCCTTCTCCGGCACATGGGCAACATCCCCCATCCTGGCCTGTCCTTCGGAAAATCTAAGGGAAATCCGATGCCGTTGCGGCAACCCGTGAAAGATTCGGCGCTGACCGCGTCAGCGGAAAATCACTCGGGCCTGACGGGGTTCAACAGGACCAGATCGGATTCCTGACCCACGAACTGCATCATCATCACCGACCCATTGGCACAATCGGCGGTGATCTGGCCCCGGCCTTCGGTGCGGGCCACCATGCCCAGGCGGCGTTCCGCCCCCGTCTTGCGGTCCACGGCAACCACCTCTGCCGAGGGCAGGTTGACGCGGGCGGCATAGATCGTGTCGGGACAGACCACGACATTGCGCCGGCGCAGCGTGACGGGCAGGTCCAGCGTTCCGCCACCCTCCCCCTTCAGCGCGGTCCAGGTCAGCTTGGTACCGCCGCTATTGCCGACCAGCAGCATGGAACCGTCGGTCGACATGTCGATATAGTCGCGGTTCTCATCGATCTTCACGGGTGCCGCACCCGCCGGATCGATCAGCCAGATATCCCAGGTCGTATCGCCCCGGATAGGAATGCGGATACGGCCATCTTGCATCCAGACGGGCGCGTTCTTGGCATGCCCGTCATGGGTCAGCCGCACCGTCGCCTCGTCAGAGATGGTGACGCGGTACAGGTCGCTGACCATCGCCACCTCTGCCACGAACAACAGGGCGCGGCCATCGGGGGACCAGCGCAGGCCATTCATGTTGGCGCCCGGCAGATTGGTCAGGGGCCGGGGCGGACGGTCATCCTCGGCCAGCCAGATCTGCGGCTCACCGGTGCGGTCGGACACGAAGGCCAGCGCGCGCCCATCGGGCGACAGTTGCGGCTCATATTCGTTGGCACCGGACCCCTGCAGGGTGCGCTCATGCGCGTCGGCGGTGAATTCCATGATGTCGGCATGGCCACGGTAGATCTCCATGGCCATGTTGCCGCGCTGGCTGGCCACGGCCAGACGGCCCAACTGGCCGATGCCGGGCATTACCTGCTGCCAGCGCGCGGTCTGCAGATCGACATACCACAGGCCGCGCCGCTGCCGACTGGCATTGGTCATGTAAAGGCCGCGTCCATCCACGGACCAGGCAAAGTTCACGGACGTGCTGTCCAGGGCCAGCCGGTGCAGTTCCTTGCCGCTGCGCGTGTCCACCACCATGATCGACAGCTTGCCGTCGGGCCAGGCGCGGGCAAAGGCCAGTTTGCGGCCATCGGGGGAATAGGCGGGGATCCAGTCATCGGCATTGCCACCCGGCGGCACCGGCAGCAGGCTGGCCTGCCCCCCCTCCAGCGGCATCATCATCAGGCGCGACATCTTCACGGTGGCATCGGGCACGCCCGTGAAGATGATGGCCTGCCCATCGGGCCGCCAGGCCAGATTGGGCAGCTGATCGCCGACACAGTCACCGATGCGGCGTTCCTTACCCACCGGCACCGCGATGACATAGATGGCGCAGTTCCAGTCGCGGTCGCTGCGCAGAAAGGCGATGGCATCCCCACGGGGCGACCAGACGGGCATCCGGTCATGATCGGCCGTATTGGTCAACGACACCGACCGGCCATTGGGCCCGGTGCCCCGCAGGATGATGTCGAAATCGTCAAAGGAATTGCGGGCGGCATAGGCCGCCATCTCCCCGTCGGGCGACAAGGCGGGGAACAGGTCCATCCCCGGTTCCAGGGTCAGCGGCAGCACGTCGAAGACGGGGATGGCCAGCGATGGCTCCACCCGATCCGCCCGCCAATAGGCCACACCCAACACGATCACGGCCAGCGACAGCAGCGCCACCGCAACAAACAGCGCCAGACGCAGGCGCCGTGCCTCTGCCGTGGCCGGCACCGCACCCGCCGGCAGGACCGTGGCGGCGGGGCTGGCATCCGTATCGGCATTGGAAACAGGTACTTCCTGCCCGTCCGGGGCCGGGGTCGCTGGGGGTGCGGCCTCTGCCTCCGCCCCTTCATCCACGAACAGGGCGTATCCGAATTTCGGGATCGTTTCCACGCGCAGACGGGTGCTGCCGACATCGCGCAGCGCGCGGCGCAGCTGGAAGATGCAGCGGTTCAGGCTGTCTTCGGCGACGAACACCCCGCCCCAGCAATGATGCAGCAGCGTGTCGCGGGAAACCGACTGTCCCTGATGGCGAACCAGCAGCACCAGCACCTGCATGATGCGCGGCTCCACCCGGCGCTGACGGTCGCCCATGGCGATCCGGTTCAGCGACGGGCTGATCGTCACATCACCCACGACCAGATCCTGGTCGGGATTGATGTCGAACCCGGATGCCAGATGGTTCATTACCGCTACCCACACTCCGCAGGCCGTGGCCGTCCTGCCGGACAGCCTTGTTAATTAAGTTTCACCGTGACTTTCAATCATTTCAGCCACCCCGCAGGCCGCGTTGCAATAATGATATCCGAAATGACGGCAACCCGGCCAGTCCCGCATGGGACCGGTCGGGTTGCGCGCCCGGGGTATGTCATTCCTGGCCGGTCGGAGCGGCACCGGTCACCCGGCACCGCCCCGTCCATCCGGGATCAGAAGCGCACGTTCACACCAACCGAGAACACGCGGCCCAGCGGATCATACATGCTGGGGAAGGTGTTGCCCGAATTGGCAGAGGTGGCACCTGCTTCGTTGCCGACCACCGGCGGGTCCTTTTCGAACAGGTTGGTCACGCCGGCGCTGAGGCGCACCTGCTCGAACAGCTGATACGAACCCTGGAGGTCGATATAGTTGTAAGCCTTGATCTTCTCGAACTTGTCGAAGGTCGTGGGCTTCTGAGCTTCTTCGATCTCCACCCCACCCAGGTGGCGCCAGGTGTAACCGACCGTAAAGTCACCGATGTTCCAGCTCATGCGCTGAACCCAGCGGATTTCCGGCAGCGGGCTGCCGACACCGCCCGCACCCACCGCGCCGGGGCAGCTGGTGCCGAAGCGGCCCACGCAATCCAGAACGGGGGTCTGATCGGAGGATTGGGATTCCTGCGTCAGATAGTAGTTGGCATTCAGGGCGAAGATCAGGGTGCCCATATCGCCGCCGACGCCCAGATCCTCCAGGTCGACATTGAAGTTGACGCCCAGTTCCAGACCTTCGGCCTTCAGGTAGTTCAGGTTGGTCGTGAAGGCCTGCAGACCCGCACCCGGCAGGGTCAGCGTGCCGCCGACGCGGATGACCTTGGCGCACTGGCTGGCGTCACCGGCGACATAGCAACCGTCCAGGATTTCCTGCGGTGCGAAGGCGCCGATCACGTCCTTGATCTTGATGTTGTAATAGTCCAGCGAGATGAAGGTGTTCTTGATCGCACCCAGATCCGGGGTCAGGACGATACCCAGCGTGCTGGTATCGGCCACTTCCGGGGTCGGCAGGCGGGCCAGATCGGTACCGGCAAACACGTTCACCTGACCGGCGGCGATATCCACGACATTACCGACCTGGGCGGCGGTCATGCCGGTGGAAATGCAGCGGGCGCGCAGGGTGGCGTCCGTCAGGGCCGCCGCATTGCCGACCGAGCAGGGATCGACATTGGCGTTCTGCAGGGCCGCAATCTGCGGTGCGGCCAGTTCACCCACGTTCGGGGCGCGGGCCGCGCGCTGCTGCGAGCCACGGAAACGGACGCTGTCGATCGGGGTCCAGTTCAGGCCCAGCTTCCAGGTCTTGTTGACGCCCGTCGGATCATAGTCAGCGTAACGATAGGCCGCTTCCAGGTCCAGCGACTCGAAGCCCGGCTTGTCGGAGACCAGCGGCACCAGCACTTCGCCGAAGACTTCCTGTACGTCGAAACCGCCGGAGATCGGGCGCAGGTTACCGCCCGCACCACCCAGGCACGAGGCCGGGGCCAGCTTCCAGCATTCGTCAGGCGTGCGGGAGCCCGTTTCCTTGCGGTATTCGGCACCGAAGCTGATGGCGACGCTGTCATTGGCCCAGGGGCTGACCAGACCTTCGATCGGGCCGCTCACGGAACCGGTGACGATGGTCTGGGCGTAATGCTGCTTGTCGATGGCCGACGCGGAGGCATAGGCCGCCATTTCCGGGGTGATGGAGCCAAAGCCACCGAACAGGTTGATCGGCACGCAGCCGGCCTGGCCGCCACGGCAGGCCGTGGTGCTGACGGCGTTCAGCGCGTTGCCGACATTGGTGATGTTGGTATAGCCCTGGCTCAGGTTGGTGCGGCTGCTTTCGCCATGCTGCACCGACACGTCATAGGTCCAGCCTTCCATGATGTCGCCGCGCAGACCCGTCAGGAACTGGAAGGCGTTGTTGTCATAGGAGGTGGAGCGGGGCCCCAGTTCCACGGTGCGGCGGCTGATGGACAGACGGATATCGTCGGCCTGATCGACCACGCCGTTATTGTTGACGTCCACCCAGTTCGGGAAGGCGCCCGCCGTCATCACAGTACCGGCGGTGCGGCCGGCATTGGCGGCGTTGATGATGGTCTGGCGGGCGGCACCCGTCAGATACGGGTTGTTCAGCGGCACAAAGAAGGTGGTACCGAAAATGCCCGACGGGGCGACCTGCTGGGTGTTCTTCGTGCTGGAATACGAGAAGCGGCCATAGGCCTCGACATGCTCGTTGATCTCGTAATGGCCGGACGCGAAGCCGCCGAAGCGTTCCAGCGGGGTCTGGTAATAGTTATAGGGATTGAAGTTGAAGACCGAGCAGTTGGCGCCGATGGAGCCATCATCGCGGAACTGACCCAGGGCCGGGCCGCCGGCGATGGTGACGCGCGACGGCAGCGTGGTCGGCGAACCGCCAGCCGCCACGGAGTTCGGACCACCGCAACCCGCCGGGGCCGGATCGGGCACGCGGCCATCCAGGAAGTTCTGGTAATTGGCACCCGACGCCGTGGCGATACCCAGCTGGCCCAGCGGGCGGGAACCCAGCTGCACGCCCTTGCGCTGCGAGTAGTTGATGCCCAGCACGACATTGCCACGGCCATCGGCCAGGTTGGAACCGACAGTCACGTCGGCGGAATGGATGTGGCCATCCCCCTCGCCCGTGACGGAATAGTCGTAATTGGCATCAACGCCTTCAAAATCATCCTTCATGATGAAGTTGATGGCGCCGGACATGGCGTCCGAACCATACACGGCGGACGCGCCGCCGGTGACGATGTCCACACGCTCGATCAGGGCCGTCGGGATGGTGGAGACGTCGACCAGACCGTTGAAATTGTACGGCGTGACGCGCTTGCCATCCATCATGATCAGGTTGCGCTGGGCACCCAGGCCGCGCAGATCGACGGTGGAGGCGCCGGCGGTGCCATTATTGGTGTTCTGGCCGTCGCCGGGAACCGTGACGGGCAGCATGCGGAAGATCTTCTCGACTTCCGGCTGCTGAAGCGCGTCGATCTCGGCAGCGCCGACCGAATAGACCGGGCTGGTGGAGGTATCATTGGGACGCGCAATGCGCGAACCGGTCACAACGATCTCTTCGATCGCATCCTGCGCCAGGGCGGTGCCCATCGGCGCCAGCACCGCGGCCAGGGCGGCGCCCAGCAGCAGGCGGGAGCGGACCGAGCCGCGCACATTATCAGAAAGTGTCATGGTTGCTGTGTCCCCTTGTTCCAACAGGCCGCGCCTCTGTTCGGCAAGCTTGCGGGCGCGCGCTCAGTCAATGTGCCCCAAGGCACCGGTGGAACACTCGTATAGGGCCAATTTTACTGCAATAGCGAATTGTAACAGTGTTTATTCATTATTAACTTCTGTGGCATTTGCGACATGAAGATTTTAGTTACGAGAATTAATATTTATTTGTTTGCCATTTTTATTTGATTTCATGTTTGCAATAAAATCCCCCCTGTCGACCGCCAGCACCCCGCAGCATCAAACCCGCCTTGCATCAATAGCATTGATAATGAGTTGCATTTGTATGTGTGGCATCCTAGGGTCCCGGCGTTTTGAAAAGGAGAGGTTTCGATGCGCAAGTCCTTGTCGTTCCTGATGATCAGCAGCAGCCTGATCGCCCTGCCCGCCGCCGCACAGCAGGCAGCGACGGCACAGGACGATATTGACGCCATCGTCGTCACGGCGGCGCGCACCAAGCTGCCGGCCAGCGCCCTGCCCCTGACCGTGGATGTCATCGGCAGCGCCGATCTGGCACAGCAGGCGGCCATCAGCGGGTCGGTCGTGGATGCCGTTGCCACCCTGATCCCGTCCTTCTCCCCCACCCGTCAGAAGCTGTCGGGGGCCGGGGAAACGCTGCGCGGCCGGTCGCCGCTTTACGCCATCAACGGCATCCCGCAATCCACGCCCCTGCGTGACGGGTCGCGCGACGGCTTCACCATCGATCCGTTCTTCGTGGACCGGGTGGAGGTGATTTTCGGCTCCAACGCGTTGCAGGGCATCGGTGGCACCGGCGGCATCGTCAATCAGGTGACGGTGAGCGCGCCCAAGGCCGATGGCAATAGCGGTCGCGTCCTGATCCAGGGCACCGCCAATGACGGGTTCGAAGGTGATAGTTTCGGCGGCAAGGTGGCGGCCCTGCTGAGCCACCGCGACGGGCGGTTTGATGCCACCGTGGGTGCGGCCTATGAAACGCGCGGCGCCTTCTATGACGCCAACGACCGCCGCATCGGCGTGGACAGCACCCAGGGCGAAACCCAGGACAGCGCCAGCACCAATGTCTTCGCCCGCTTCGGGTATGAGGTGTGGGAGGGCGCGCGCCTGGACCTGATCGCCAGCCGTTTCGAACTGAAGGGCGATGGCGACTATGTGGCCGTCACCGGCAACCGCGCCCGTAAGCTGCCGGGCACGTCGGTCAAGGGCAATCCGCCGGGCACGCCGGCGGCCAACCGCACCGAAAGCGTGGCCCTGTCCCTGACCGATGATGATCTGGCGGGCGGCACCCTGACCAGCCAGATCTTCTTCAACCGGTCGCGCGACACGTTCGGCGGCGATCCGCTGCCCATCGCCACCTTCCAGGATGTCCGCCTGGCCCCCAACGGCACCCTGTTCGACCAGTCGCAGAACCGGTCGCGCAAGACGGGCGGCAAGATCGCCTATGAACGCGCCATGCCGGGATTTGAGGATCTGACGGGCACCGTCGGCTTTGACGCCATCCGGGACACGACCGAACAGCGCCTGATCGCCACGGGCCGCAAATGGGTGCCGCCCACGGATTTCCGCAGCCTGGCCCCCTTTGCGCAGCTCAATCTGGCGCTGCTGGATGAGAAGCTGCGGCTGGCCGGCGGTGTGCGGTCGGAAAATGCCCGCATCACCATCGATGATTACACGACGCTCGCCTCGTACGGTTCCCGCTTCGTTTCGGGCGGCAGCCCGAGCTTCAGCGATACGCTGTGGAATGGCGGCGTGATCGTGGAGCCGGTGGACGGCCTGCGCGCCTACGCCTCCTATGCCGAGGGCTATACCGCGCCCGACGTGGGCCGTATCACGCGCGCCATTACCCAGGTGGGCATCGATCTGGACAATTACCTGAACATCAATCCCATCGTCTCCAACAACAAGGAGATCGGGATTGAGGGCGACTATGGTCCGTTCAAGGGCGGCGCCACCTATTTCTGGTCCAGTTCGAAGGAAGGGCAGCTTCTGGTCCTGCTGAACGGTGTGTATGAGGTGCAGCGCCAGCGGGTGGAGATCGAGGGGCTGGAACTGAACCTGTCCTATGAGACGCCCCTGCCCGGCCTGACACTGTCGGGCGGCTATGCCCATCTGAAGGGCTATGCCGACAGCAACAATGACGGCAAGGTCGATGTCCGCCTGGACGGCGCCAATATCTCGCCCGATCGCCTGAACCTGGCCGCCACATACGCGCAGGATAAGATCACAGCACGGGTGCAGACGCAGACCTATCTGTCGGGCGATGTCGGCAGCGGCAATGTCTTTGCCAGCTTCAAGGGCTATACCGTGGTCGACAGCTCCATCCGCTATGAACTGCCCATCGGCGGGGTGACCCTGTCGGTGCAGAACCTGCTGGACCGGCAGTTCATAGACTATAACAGCCAGACCCAGCGCCTGGCCGACAACCAGCGTTACTATGCGGGCCGTGGCCGTACCCTGACCGTCGGCTGGGATTACAGCTTCTGATGAAGACGCTCGATCTTCTCCACCGCTGGGCCGGCGGCATCCTGGGTCTGGTCCTGGCCATGATGGGCCTGACCGGTGCCCTGCTGGTGCACAAGGATGCCTGGGTCATGGCACCCGGTGCCGGCGACGCGCTGGTGCGGGATGCCGGGCCGGTCGCGGCGGCGGTGGGGAAGATTTTCGCCGACCCGGCCCGCCCGGAAAGCATCATCTTCGCCAGCGACAGTTTCGGCCTGCACCGGCTGCGCACGGCCAAGGGGGCCGGTGCCTATACCGATCAGGCCGGCACGGTCGTGGCGTCCTGGGATAGCATCTGGGATCGCCCGGAACTGTGGCTGTTCGACCTGCACCATTATCTGCTGGCCGGTGAGGTGGGGGAGACATTCTTGGGCATCGTGGCGCTGGTCGGGCTGTTCTTCGTGATCTCCGGCTTCATCCTGTGGTGGAAGCTGCGCCGGACGTTCCAGTTCAAGCTCTGGCCCGCGCGCATGTCGCGGCCCGCCATCATCCGCCATCACCGGGATATCGGCGTGGTTCTGGCCCCGCTGCTGTTCGTGTCCTGCCTGACGGGCGCCATGCTGACCCTGCGTCCCGTGGCCGATTTCGTGTTGAGCCCGCTGGGCTCTGCCAAGGAATGGCGGGCCGCGACGGCGGCACCCAAGGGGGCGGGCGGCCCGCTGGCCGAAAACCCCGACTGGCACGCCATGCTGTCGGTGGCACAGGCACGCTTTCCGGGGGCGGAATTCCGGATTCTGGCCCTGCCGCGCCGGCCCGGCGACCTGATCAGCTTGCGCCTGAAACAGCAGGATGAATGGCTGCCCAATGGCCGCACCCTGATCTGGTTCGACCCCGCCGATGGAAGGGTTGTGGACATGCGCGACGCCCTGTCCATGCCGGCGGGACAGCAGGCCTTTCAAAAGGTCTATCCGCTGCATGCGGCCAAGGTCGGCGGCCTTGCCTACCGTCTGCTGATGACCCTGTCGGGTCTGGGCATGGCGGTCCTGGGCACGCTGGCCGTCTGGACCTTCTGGTTCAAGCGGCCCAAGAAACAGGCGGCACAGGCCCGCTGACCCTTCCTCATTTGATGTGGAAGATCCAGCGTTTCCAGAAATTTCCGAAATAACTGTTGAACAGGTAATCCAGCTCCGTGGTGGCCGCCGCAGCCAGGATCAGGACGACCAGCGCAATGATAATCTCCCGCCGGTGCCGTGGCGGCTCCGCGCCCACGGCTTCCGTGACAAGCGGTGCGGGTGCCGGCGCACTGCCCAGCAGGGCCGTGCCGGTGGCCAGCAGGGCAAAGCGGCCCCGGTCCAGCCCGATCTGACAGAACTCCACCCCCGCCAGCACACCGGCCCCCAGGCCGCGCGCCTGTTCACGCAGGCGCAGCAGGGCCAGACGCCGCGTGCGCTGCATATCCCGCTGCCGGGTAATGACCCGCCCGCCGATGATCCGCCGGATCAGCAGCGTCATCCGGCCCAGCGGGGCCGGCGCCATGACGATGGCGGCCTGCACCAGTTGCGGCACGCCGGTCAGGCCCGCCGGCGGCTTGCCCGTGAAGACCCGGACGCTGGCCGTGGCCGCCTCCATCGCGGCCAGTTCACGGTCGTGACGGCGTTCCAGCCAGGCCCCCAGCAGCAGGATGCCGGCATTGAACAGCAGCGCCCCCACCACACCGACCAGCCAGCCGCTGATGCCCAGATATTCCCAGTCGCCCATATTCTCCAGGATTTCCAGCCATTCAAAGCCGGGGGGCAGATCGGGAGGAAGATCGGCTTTCGGCCCGCTCACGATGCGGCCTGTTCCGCCACGATCTCAACGGCGGTGCCATAGGCCAGCACCTCCGCCGCCCCGCTGCCGATATTGGCGGTGCCATAGCGGATGGAGATGATGGCGTTGGCACCCAATTCCTCCGCCGCTGCACGCATGCGGGACGTCGCCTCCTCCCGCGCCTCGTTCAGAAGCTCGGTATAGCCGCGCAGTTCGCCGCCCACGATTTCCTTCAGCCCGGCCATGATATCCCGGCCCACATGCTTGGACCGTACCGTGCTGCCCTGCACCAGCCCCAGATGCCGCACGACACGGTATCCGGCTGGGTTTTCCAGCGTTGACAGGATCATCGGCTCCCCCCCTTGGCGTCATCCCCATGGGTAGGATGGCAGGGGCCGGGTGGTGCGGCAAGGCCGGGCCGGATGTGTGCAACAGGAATTGGCCCCATCCCCCCACAGAATGCGACAGGGCGGCGTTGGTTACCGGTTCGATGCCCGTGGGGGGTGGGTGATACGGTTGGCCACCAGCCAGCCGACAGCCCCGAACAGCGGGGCCAGACCCAAACCCGACCAGAAAATGAGATACCGGATACGGTCCGCCGGCGCATAGGCAATGTCCACCGGCTGCCGGACCAGCACGGTCCAGGCCAGCCCCTTGACCACGCGCTGACGCTGATCGGCAGCGAAACCGGTCATGTAATCCTTGCCGTCGGGCCAGCGTTCGACGCGCCAGCCGACCATGCCTTCCCGCGCCCGCCGGGTGCTTTCCAGCGGCAGCATGCTGCCCAGCAGGTCACGCGGGCCCAGCAGCACGCGGTTATCGGCGGCGACCAGAATGGTCTCCAGGCCCGAACGGCCCTGCATCGGCGACAGGGGATCGGTCACCAGCCGGCGGGCCCAGTCCCAGCTGTAATGCACGGCCACAACGCCGCGCACAGAACCATCCTGTCCCTTGATAGGGGCGGACACATCGACAAAGCGCAGGGGCTCCCCCGTGACATTGGGCAGCAGCTTGGCCAGCAGCACCGCCTCATGCACGTCCCCCATGAAGGTGCCCGTGATCCCTTGCACATAGACGGGGCGCTGGGCGATGGATTGGCCGACCAGGATGCCGCGCGTGCCGGCCACAACCTTGCCATCCTTGTCGGTGATCCCGGCCCAGGCCAGTGCCGGGTCCTGATCGCCCATCTGATCCACGATGCGCTGCGCCACGGCGGGGTCGCTCAGCGCCTCCACCTGGGTCAGCACCTGTGTCAGGGCGGCGCGGGCCTGCATGTCGCCATTCAGCCGGGAGGATAACCCCTCTGCGACAGCCGCCAGCGAGGTGCCGACCTCCTGGTTCAGGACACGTTCGGCTTCCCAACCGGACAGGCTGCCATGAACCAGCGCCAGCAGCGCCACGATGGCGCCTGTGGTCGCCCCCATCAGATTACGCAGGCTGAGGATCACCATCCAGCCGTCCCCCTTCGGTTACCGCCCGCCGAAATTCCACCACAGGGCCAGCAATGCCATACGCTCCCCACCGGCATTGCGGCCACCAATGGCCTTAGACAGCCCGAATTGCAGACTGACATCATCTGTCAATTTGCGCACCGCTGACAATTGCAGCTTATAGCGGCGGACATCGCCATAGCCGGCGCCCGGCGTACCCACACTGACGGCATTGAAACTCTGCGCCAGCAGCAGCCAGTCAGCATCGGGCCGCACCCCCGCCGTCAGGTCCAGGCGCAGCTCATCTGCCGCCGGCCCGCCACGGGTACGGTACGCGACCTGCGCGTCAAAGAACCCGTTCGTAAAGCCGTGACCGTACAAGGCCCGCATCTCCGCATCGACCTTGCCCGACCCCAGCGGCGGCTGATCCCCCTTGTCATAGCCAAGCGGCACCCGGATCAGCGGTGCCAGCGCGACGATGTCAGCACCGTCCTGCCAGATGGTGCGGCGGACGGCGAATTCCGCATCGGCCAGACCCGATCCCTTGTCACTGCCACCGGCGGCATTGTCGGCCTTCAGCCGCTGCCAGGAGGGCTGGAAGCTGACCGTGGTATCGCTGCCCACACCCCAGGAGATGAGCGGTGCCACCTCCAGCTTGCGGAATTTCGGGTCGGTGCCGCCGACGCGACCATCAAAGCCGCTGTCGGATTCCGAGTAGGTGGCACCGGCAATCACCTCCATGGTTCCCGCCGCCTGCGGCCAGGCCCCGGCAAAGGCGGGCGTGGCGGACAAAAGCAGCGGCAGGGACAAAAGGGTCAGGCATTTGCGCACAAACATGGGTCAATTGTCCTCCGGCGGCAGGCTGGCGCCGTCGACGATGCGGGCCCCGCCATGGGCGCGGGCCTGGTCCAGGGCGCGGCGCGCCACGCTGGCCGCCTCCACCCCCGTGGCGAACCCGGCAGACAGGCTGACATGCGGGCCGGCATTGGAACGGGGGTGCGGGATGCGGGCACGGGCCACCATATCCAGCAGCCGTTCGGCAATGTCCCGCGCCGCCGCCGCATCATTATTCTCAAACAGCACCGCCAGCCGCCCGTCGCCGGCCATGGTCAGCACATCGCCGATACGCCCCGGCAGGCCCGCCGCCAGTTCCATGACGCGGCGGGTCAATGCGGCTGCCGGGTCTGCGCCATCCACCTCTTCCAGGCGGCCGAAATCATCGATGGCGGCGTAAAGGACGGCGCCGGGATGGCGGCGCTGCGCCCGTTCGGCCAGCATCTGTCCGCATTGCGTGGGTCCGGGC
Organism: Niveispirillum sp. FG156; assembly: GCF_057809555.1. Taxonomy (NCBI): domain Bacteria; kingdom Pseudomonadati; phylum Pseudomonadota; class Alphaproteobacteria; order Rhodospirillales; family Azospirillaceae; genus Niveispirillum; species Niveispirillum sp. FG156. Next base: position 15,375 of record NZ_JBMDKE010000016.1, read on the forward strand.
CAGCCCAGGCCCGTCACCGCGCGCGGATCGGCTGCCGGCGTATGACGACGATCCGCCGTCAGTTCCGCCAACTCACCTTCGCGTGCACGGCGGCGGCGTGCCTCCGTGCGCCAGCGCAGGGCCGACTGCACGCGGGCGCGCAGGGCCACCAGCGTCGCCGGCTTCACGACATAATCAAAGGCACCGGCGATGAAGGCCTGGTTCAAGGTTTCCTCATCCTCCAGCGAAGAGACCATGATCACGGGCACATCGGCCAGACGGGGATTTTCCTTGATCAGGCAGGTGGCCGTGATCCCGTCCATGACGGGCAGCATGATATCCATCAGCACGATATCGATGGGGCATTCCTCCCCCTCGGTGCGTTCGACATCCAGCGCCGCCAGCGCTTCCTCCGCGCTGCCCGCCTTGATAATGGGGCCATAGCCGCAGGCGGTCAGCTGGGCCGACAGCAATTCGCGGACTTCTTCCAGATCCTCAACAATCAGGATCATGTCATTCACCCCTTTTCCCGCTGTCGGCCGGCAGACGCCAGACGCGCCAGTCCCCCCGGTCATATATCAGAACCGCCCCGTTGCCCGCATCATGCCACAGATCGGGCAGGGCCTGGGCGATCCGGTCACGGGTGCCGGCGGGACTGACCGGGTCGCGCAGGGCGACATAGGATGTGCGCAGTTGCCGGACGATCAGATCGGCCTTCAGCCGGTCATTGCTGGGCAGGACCAGACCCGCCGCACGGCCCCGGCCCGGCACCACGGCGCCTGCCGTCAAGCCATCGATGGCGACATCATCCAGGTCGCGCAGGAACCGGCCCAGCGCCAACTCGCCCCGCGTATCCCCCTCCACCTGACCCGCACCCAGCACGGCCTGACGCCAGCCGGCGGTGTCGGCATCGCCCACCTGACCTTGCGCCCACCATCCGGCCAGCAGCCCCGCCGCCGCCAGCAGCGGCATCAGGCCGGCACGCAGCCGGTTGCGCCCCGTCACCGCCGCTGCCAGCACCGATACCGGCGCCAGATAGGCCAGCAACCGTCCCGGATCACCCAGGAACCAGGTGGCAGAGGTCAAGACCAGGGCCGTCAGCAGCATGCCGGTCAGCAGCAGCAGCACGCGTCGTGCCCCACTGTCGCCCAGCAACATGCCCACCGGCAGCAGTGGCGCATTGGCCAGGATCAGGGCGGCCCCCACCAGGACCGCCATGCCCATGGTCCCGCCCGGTCCCATCAGCCAGGAACTGTCCCCCACATGCGCCGCCGACCCATGGATGGCCGCATCCACCCCCGCCGCGAAGGCCAGGGGGGAGCCACCGAACACCCAGTTGGCATAGAACAGGGCCATGGAGGCGAACATCAGTGGGAACATCACCACCAGCAAGCTGCCCGACGCCGATGTCGCCACCATGCGCGCCGGCAGCATCAGGGCGATGAAGGGCACGGCGGCCAGCACGATATAGGCACCCGCCGCATCGGCCAGCGCCAGACAGGCCAGCGACACGCCCAGCGCGATCATGGCATTCACCTCTCCCCGCCGCGCCAGCCGTAGAGAGGAGGAGACGGCGATGGTAAAGGCCAGCACGCCCAGCGGTGCCGCCCCGCCCGCCGCCACGGTCAGCGCCAGGGACGGCGCGCAGGCCAGCAGCCCCACCGTCACCAGCGACGGCACGACCCGGTGCCCACCCGCCACCAGTATGCGCACCCACAGGGAAGCCGCGATGGACAGCATCAGGACATTGACGACCAGCGGTGCCGGCACGCCACCCAGGCCAGGGATCATGGCGACGCCCATGTCGAAGCCCAGCGGCAGCACGGGATAGGCCGTCCCCGTCAGATCGCGGAAGGCCCCGACATCGGCGGTGGCCAGCAGGGCACGGGTCCAGCGGTCGGCCATAGCCGGACCCAGCCAGCCTTCCTGCATCGGCCAGGACGCCACAAACCCGATCAGCGGCAACAGCAGGGCCAGCGATACCGGGAACAGCCAGCGCGGAACCGACCGCGCCCCACGCTTGTCCAGTTGCGGTGTCACATAGGGGCGGCTGGCGTGGGCAAGGGCACTCATGATGACTGCCCCATGCTGGCCAACGCCTTGGCCACTTCCTGCTTGGTGGTCTGCGACAGGCCGTGCTGCGTCTTCTCCCAATAGAACGGGTTCTTCACCAGCTGCCATAGCGCCTTATAGGCGGCCACCGACATCAGCGCCCAATATCCGATGACCGTCAGGCCCCAGGGCGCCAGATTGGTCCAGCCGCGCTTTACCGGTGCGATGATGGAGATGTAGGTGAATAGCCCATTGCCGGCCAGCAGGTTGAACAGCGACAGATACAGCAGGGCCGTGGGGAACAGCGGGTCCAGCCAGGTGCCGCCGATCAGCAGCCAGATCAGATAGAAGCCCCAGAAGATGGGGTTCAGCAGGCCCGACAGCATGGTGCCGCCGATAAAGAACTGAAACCCCCAGAAACCGCCCGCCCCCACCGACCGGTACAGGTGGATCGGGTCGCGCATATGCACCAGATAGGTCTGCATATAGCCCTTGATCCAGCGTGACCGCTGCCGCACCCAATTGGGGATGGAGACATTCGCCTCCTCGAACGTGGTCGAGTTCACGACACCGACACGATAGCCCTTCTGCGTCAGGCGCACGCCCAGGTCGGCATCCTCCGTCACGTTGAACGGGTCCCAGGCATGGAGCTTGGTCAGCACATCCATGCGGAAATGGTTCGACGTGCCGCCCAGCGGGATGGGAATGTTCAGCCGTTCCAGCCCGCCCAGCATGAAATCGAACCAGAGCGAGTAATCCAGCGTGAACATCCGCGTCAGCCAATTCTCATTGGCATTGAAATAGTTCAGGCGGCACTGGATGCAGGCGGTATTGGGCGAGGCCTTGCGGAAGGCGACGACAACCTTTTTCAGCTGATCCGGCTCCGGCTGATCCTCGGCATCGAAGATCACCAGATATTCGCCACGGGCAAAGCGCAGGGCATAGTTACAGGCCTTGGGCTTGGTCTGCGGCTTGGTGGGCGGCACGCGGATGATCTCGAAAATACCTTCCAGGCCCAGCGACTTGGCGGCATTGATCGTCTCATGGTCACCGGCTTCCAGCACCAGCTTGATATCCAGCTTGGCGATCGGATAATCCAGCCGCCGCAGCGCCGCCGCCAGGATGGGCAGCACCTCCGGCTCCTTATACATCGGCACCAGGACGGTGAAGGTGGGCAGGTCGTCATCATGCAGGGCCGCGACCTCCGCATCCGTCACCTTGCGGTCCACCTGATTGGCATCTGACCCGAACCAGACCAGAATGGTCTTCAGGAAGAAATTGCCCAGATAGAACAAGGCCATGACGACATTGGCCGTGATCAGCGTGCCGATGGGGGCAAAGGCCAGACCCAGCAGGAAGACCGACAGCAAGCCATAGAGGAATAGGGTCTGGCCCGGCGTCACGACCGTGCGCGCCGAACTGGTCGGGTCCATGTCGGCCAGGGCGTGGACAGCCAGATGGTTGAACTCATCCTCGAACAGGCGCTGCAATGTCCAGACGATGTCGAATTTCGACGTCACCACCATCCGGGTTTTGGGACCATAGGTCTGGCGCGCGAACAGCATGGCCTTCGGCCCCGGATCGGCGGTCGCGACCGTGACAATGTCGCCTTCCTTCTTCCAGGGCAGCAGCAGCAGGCGGCTATACTCATCCACCCGGCCCTTGTCCGCCAGCCCGTCCTCCGGCCGTTCGGCCATCATGTCGATGAAGGGCAGGCGGAAACGATCGGCCAGCGTGCGGTAGAACTCGCGTGCTTTCACCATGCCCTGGGAAATGACGACATCACCGAACGGCACCTTCCATTGCCGTTGCAGTTCCAGCGCCCGTTCCACCTGCGCCACGGTCATCAACCCCTTGGCCAGCAAAAGCTCGCCAATGGGCGGGACAATGTCGCCGCCGGTGGGGGCGGCAGGGGGTGGAATGGGGGCCATACCAGATCAAGCCTTCGGCGCGCGGTTGCGATACCAGCGGCGAAGCGCACCGACGCCGACCAGGGTCAACAGACCCCAGGCACCCAGCACCAGCACGATGCGGAACCGGTCCAGCCAGTCGGCCCAGCCGGCATCATCGGCCACCACCACACGCACGGCGCGGTCACGCACCGTGTCAAAGGCCATCAGCACGCCGGTATCATCGGCAAAGGCGACATTGCCCTTGTCAAAGGCCAGACGCGGCATCAGGGGCGAAATACGGCCATCACTGGTCGCCAGCGACAGGCCCGGCGTACCGTCCAGGGCGGCCAACTGCGCCGTCATCAGGCCATGGGTGCCCGTGACATCCAGCAGGGTCTGACCCGACCGGTCCTTGACCGTCACCGCCCCGCCATCCAGGCGGACGGGCAGGTCGGGCTTGCCCGGCAGGCTGGCGCCCGGCAGCTGAATGAACGGCGTGGCGGGCTTGGCCTTGCCATCGCCCACAATCACCGACAGCGGCGCCTGGGCCGGCACCAGATCAGCCACGATACGGGCGGCAAGGTTGACCGCCGCCACATCCTTCAACTGATCCGGCGTTACCACCAGGGTCGCCCCCTTGGCCATGGACGGCGACAGGGCGTAGAAATCGGCGGGCTTGGTGCTGTCGGGCGTCAGGGTGACGCGGCTGCCGGGCAGGATCTGCGCCGGGCTGGCCAGCGGTGCCTCCCGGCAATCCCCGCCCGACGCCTGCCGCTGCAACACGATGCGGATGGCGTTCGACCGGCCCAGAAGGCCGTCGGGCAGCGGCACCGAAATGCGCTGCACCTTGCCGCCATCGGGCAAGGAAACGCTGCGCAACAGGGTGTTGTTGACGAAGACATGCAGCAGCTGCGGCTTGTCGCCCATGGTGCTGCCGGGCGCCAGCTCGATCTCCAGCGCCGCCGGGCGCTGTCCCTGCGGCACCTGGGCATAATCCAGGCGCAGCGGCCATTCGGCCCGATCCACCAGTTCCTGCACGCCCTGGCCCAGACCCAGCGCGGCAAAGGGAATGCCGTCATTGCCGATCAGGCTGGCCGGAAGCGGCTTTGCGGTGCGGATGGCATTGGCGGTCATATCGGCCAGCGGCGACCAGCCATCGGTCAGAACCCGCACCTTCTCCCCGTCAATCCCATCCAGCAGGGCCAGCGCCGCCCCCTCGGCCATGGGCAGCAGGGCGATGTCGGAACCAGCCCCGCCATCGCGCAGGTTCCACAGCTTGTCCTTGCCCGGCAGGGCGCGGATGGCGGCCCCCAGCGCCTCCACCTCTGCCTTGGTCGCAATCACGATGCTGCCGGTCGTCGCGGGCGGTGCGGAAAGGGTGGAGATGGCATCCGGGGTCGGCAGCCGGTCAAAGGTGACGATGCGGCCCTGCCGTTGCAGGTCACCCGCCAGCTTCACCGCCGCCTGGAACTGCGTCACCGTCAGGTCGCCCGCCGGCAGCAGCAGATGCACGCGCGGCCCCAGCGCCGACCAGGCGGCCCGGACGCTGTCGATCTTTGCCGGGTCGATGCTGTAGGTCACGGCACTATCGGGCGACAGGGTGACGAAGCCACCGGGCAACCGCTGATCAACACAGCGATTATCGGTCCATTGCGCGCCCCAGATGATGCTGGCCTTGGCGAATCCCTGCCGGATATCAGGCCGCGACAGGAACATGGACAGGGCGTAATCCTTGTAAGTCTGGTTCAACCCGCCGGTCCAACGCGGGTTGTCATCAACCTGCACCTGCACCGATGCCCGCTGCCCCTCGGCCAGCGTCCCGATCAGCTTGGCTTCCAGCTTCAGATTGTCGGTCGGAACCCAGGCCGGCAGCGGGAAGAAAATATCCTGCCGGGCGGAGATGCCGGACAGGGTGACCCCGTCCGGATAGCCCAGGTCGCGCAGCGTGACGCTGCGGCTCCCCGGCTTGGCCGGATCGGCGGCCAGGGCCGGGGCGACCAGGGCGGTTGCAGTGAACAAGGCGGCGATCAGGGCGTGGCGCATGGGGCTTACCATTGACAGGGGGCCGTGGCCGGTGCCCGATGGCGGCCGGCGATGAAGGGGCGGAGGGTTAAGGATTGCGGCGGGAACGACACGCTTCGCGGCGCGGCATTCTGAAACTGGGGGCGGGACTGGCGGGGCTGGGCCTGCTGCCGGTGGCGTGTACGGGTGCCGGCGCGCCGCCCTGGCGGGGTGTGAACCTGATCGCGACGCCCGACGCGCCGCTGGGTTCCCCTGCCTGCGAACGCTCCCTGCGGCATCTGCGCGGTCTGGGCGGCAATGCCGCTTCCCTGATCCCGTTCCTGTGGCAGTCGGCCCCCACCGATCCGAAGATCGTGCTGGGCGACGCCGTCAGCCTGGATCAACTGCGCGCCGGCATAAGGCAGGCACGCGGCCTGCGTTTGAGGGTCCTGGTAAAGCCCCATGTCTGGGTGCCGCAGACCTGGGCCGGAGCCATTGAATTCAGTGACGCTGCCGATCAGGCGGAATGGCTGCGCCGCTACCGCGCCATCCTGCTCGATCTTGCCGGTCTGGCACAGGAGGAAGGGGCCGATGCGCTGGCCCTGGGGACCGAACTGCGCGGCGTCAGCGGCGATCCCGCCTGGGCGGGCATCATTGCCGATGTGCGGGGCCGGTTCCGGGGTACCGTGACCTATGTCGCGCATTGGGATGGGGAGTTGGACCGCCTGCCCTTCCGTACCCTGCTGGACATCCCGTCCATCAGCCTCTACCCGCCGCTGGGCGATGATGATGCCGGTCTGGCGGGCCGCATCGATACCCTGGCGGCAAACCTCGCCAAACAAGGCCCGCTCTGGATCGGCGAATTGGGCCTGCGCAGCGCCGCTGGCGGACAGGCCAAACCCTGGGAAAGCCCGGAAGAACGCGACGCCCATCCCGATGCCGATGTGCAGGCCCGCGTGCTGGATCACTGGCTGACCGCCCTTGCCCGCCACGGGCTGCGCGATGTCCTGCTCTGGCGCTGGTTCAGCGATCCCGACGCCGGCGGCCCGCAGGACACCGACTTCACCTTGCAGGGCAAGCCGGCCGAAGCGGTGATGAAGCGGCACTTCGGGGGCTGATGCCGCCGCTCTCCCCACCGTCCTCCCGCTCTCAACAGTCATCCCCGCGAAAGCGGGGACCCAGCGTAAGCGGCGTCTGCCGCGACATGACTCATATCGGCGCTGACCGCGCCTTACGCTGGGTCCCCGCTTGCGCGGGGATGACGGTGGGTTTGGCGGACAGGGCATCCTGTCACGCCCGCCCATACGTATCCTCCAGGCGCACGATATCATCCTCGCCCAGATACGAACCCGACTGCACCTCGATCAGGTTCAGCGGCACCTTGCCGGGATTTTCCAGCCGGTGAACGGCGCCCAGCGGCAGGTAGATGGACTCGTTCTCCCGGACCAGGATCTCTTCCCCGTCGCGGGTGACCAGGGCGGTTCCATTGACCACGATCCAATGTTCGGCGCGGTGGAAATGCTTCTGCAAGGACAGCTTGTGGCCCGGCTTGACGGTGATGCGCTTGACCTGGAACCGGTCGCCGGCATGCACGGACTGGTAATAGCCCCAGGGGCGATAGACGCGGGGGCGGCTTTCGGCCTCCTTGCGTTTATCGGCCTTCAGCTTCTGCACCACGCCCTTCACATCCTGCACCGCATCCTTGTGCGCGACCAGGATGGCGTCGGACGTTGCGACCACCACCACATCCGACAGGCCCAGGACCGCCGTCAGCACCCCATCGGTGCGAACGTAGGACCCCTGGCAATTGCGCAGGATGACATCGCCACGCGTGGCATTGCCGTCCCCATCCTTTTCCACCACCTCATGCAGCGCCGACCAGGACCCGACATCAGACCAGCCGATGGAACAGGGCACGGCAGCGGCGCGTTCGGTGCGGGCAAAGATGGCATCGTCAATGCTGACCGACGGGGCGGATTTGAAGGCATCGGCGGCCAGACGCACGAAATCCAGATCGCTGGCCCGGCCCGCGACCGACGCCGCCACCGCCGACAGCAAGGCTGGCTCAAACCGCGTCAGTTCCTCCAGCATGGCCGATGCCGCGAACAGGAACATGCCGCTGTTCCAGGAACAGCCCTCGCGCAGCAACTCTTCCGCCTTGGGCAGGGCCGGTTTCTCAACGAAACGGTCCACCTTGAAGGCACCGTCGATTCCGTCCAGCGCCGCACCGGGCCGGATCCAGCCGAACCCCGTCTCCGGCGTTTCCGCCTTGATGCCGAAGGTCACCAGATGACCCTGCGCCGCCGCCTTGGCCGCAACGCCAACTGCCGCCGCCCAGGCCGCCCCATCCCGGATCACATGATCGGCGGGCAGGACCAGCAGCAGCGCATCCGGGTCAATCTCCCGCGCCAGAAGCGTGGCCGCCGCAATGGCGGGTGCCGTGTTGCGCGCGGCGGGTTCCAGAACCAGGGCGCGCGGGGTGACGCCCATATCGCGGAACTGCTCGGCCAGCACGAAACGATGCGCCTCCGCCCCCACCAGGATCGGCGTGCCCAGACCGGCGGCCAGACAGCGTTCCACCGTCTGCTGCAACAGGCTGCGGCTACCGGCCAGCGGCAGGAACTGCTTGGGATATTGTTCACGCGACAGCGGCCACAACCGCGTACCGCTGCCACCGGACAGGATGACGGGAATGATCGTCTGGGACATGCGGGGAAACCTTGGTCGATGGGGGGAAGCGGCGGGAAAGGAGAAGAAACCCGAGCCTTTCGGATAGGCACTAACCTTTTGAACAGGAAGGAATAAAATGAACTCTTCGTATATCGCCATCTCTACGGGATTGAACCGTCAAGGACCACCGCAGGATGCGTATCCAGAAGAATAGGTAAAATTCAAACTATTCGGAAATAGCGCAATTTCGATAGGCGGAAACCCTGCCGAAAGACGTAGGTCAGGTCGGGGGGCAAGCCTCGCCCTGACAGAGAAGGCTTTCAATCCAATGCTGTCAGGGCTCGCCTCTGGCTCGACCTGACCTACGCCGGGTTGAAACCTACAGCCCCGCCGCCAGCGCCAGCTCGTCAAGCGCCACCAGCCCCGTATCCCGCCAATGCCGTGTACGGCGCAGTTCGTCACGCACCAGCACCATCAGGGCAGCGGCCAGATCGCGCTCGCCATCGCGCAGGGGGTCCTCGTGCCGCAACCGGTCGCTGACGGTGCGGACCAGGCCCTTGTCCAGCAGGGTGATCCAACCTTCTGCCCCGCCGCCCAGCGGTTTGGAGATTTGCAACATACGCACCGCCTGACCCAGCCGATCCGACGGGGACAGGGCCCGTGGGTCGGACAGGGCCGATTGGAAACCGGCCTTGGCGAGTTCCAGAACCTGTTCCTTGAAATTGCTGTGGCCCGTGCCCCAATGCATGACGCGGCCAATGACCGTGCGCCAGCGCACACACAGGCCCAGCGCCCATTCCAGCGCATCCTGATCGGGCAAGGCCCGTTCCACCGCGCGCCCCGCCGCGATACAGCGGTCGATCAGGGCGGGGTAGAGGGTGCGCTCCACCGCCTTCACCATCTGGTCCATGTAATCGCGCGCCGGGGCGCCGAGGCGCGGATCGTCCAATATCTCGAACTCTTCATAGATGCTGAGGATGGCGTCCAGATGGCCCAACTCCTCCCCCAGCACCAGCCGGCGCAGGGTGGTGGCGGCCAGCGGCCCCTTGATGGGCTGTCCGGCCCCGGCCAGCATCCCCGCCTCCTTGCCGATCCGGGCGCAGATGCGGGCGAAATGGCTGTCCATCGCCTCCAGGATGCGGGCCTGCACCGTGGGGGAGCCATCCAGCAGGAACGGCACGACGGAGCGATAGGCGCGTCGCCGGTGCAGCAGCGACAGCGGCACCAGATAGGCCGCCATGCGCGCCTCCGGCGTGGTCAGCGACTGGATCGGGTGCAGGGCGAAGCTACCGGCCAGTTCCACCATGGTTTCCGCCGACCCGCTGTCGGCCAGCACCGCCTGCGCGATGGGCCGCAGGGAGGCGCCATGGACCAGGGCGCCGCGCAGGGTGATCAGGTCTTCGGTGGTCAGGGAACGCGGCGCGAAATCGGCCCCCATCCGGCGCAGCTCCGTGGCCCGCCAATTGTTCAGCGCCGCCAGCACCTTGTGCAGCCGGGCCGCATCACCGGTCAGCCATTCCAGCACCCCTCTACGGGCCTGTTCCTGCAATCCCTGGATTTCCGGCAGGGACAGCACCAGATCCAGGGGCCGTTCGGCCACAAGCGTCGGCAGTTTCGCCTCGATCTCCGCCGCCAGCTTGGCCAGCGGACCCGCCGCCGCCTGGGTCCAGACGGCACCGATATCGACCGTATGCAGCACCCCGATGCCGGAATGGCCGGGGCGCAGCATTTCCATGTCCGCCGTGATGAACGGCTCGAACAGCTGCGTGAATAGGCGGCGTCCATGCTGCTGGCGCGATGCGTTGATCCGCTCCACCAGGGCGCGGCGGACAACGGCGATCTTGGCATTCGCCTCCCCCGCCCCGGCCAGCTCGCCATAGAGCAGGCGGGCCGCACCGGTGGGCAGGCGGGAAACCAGGGCCGCGACGGTCTTGCCGATATCATCCGGGCTCATGCCGCACCCACGGGGCAAAGGGTCACGCGCACTTCCGGCCAGGGCATGTCACAGGCGATCTCCTCGGCCAGCTGCAACAGGCCGCCGCCATTCTCCTCCCCCGCCACCAGCAAGGAGAAGCCGCCCTCCCCCGCCCGGCAGACCCATTTGTCGGCCCGCTCATGCACGGATGAAAAAGCCTCGATCAGCTTTTCCCGGATCTCGTCGGCCCCATGCTGGCCCAGTTCCAGCTTCAGTTCCGGCCAGTCGGCGATGGAAACATCCAGCCGCACGCCGGACACGAAAATCCCGTCCAGCGCCTGCCGGCAATCCACCGATTTCAGCCGCGCCCCCGCCGGCGGGCGCAGGGTGGTGCGCAGCCGGGCGGCCAATGCCACGGGCTGCACCGGCTTCACAATGTAATCGGCGGCGCCGGCGGCAAAGGCGGCGGCCAGGCTTTCGCTTTCCTCCAGCGCCGAAATCACGATCAGGGGGATCGGCGCCAGACGCGGATTGGCCTTGATCCGGGCAGCAGCGCTGATCCCGTCCATGCCGGGCAGCATGATATCCATCAGGATGGCGCGCACATCGGGTGCGGGCCCGTCTATCCTGTCAATCTCCAACGCCTGCAACGCTTCCTCGGCACTTCCAACGGTCTGGCTGGGTCCCAGGTTGGAATGGGCGATGATGGCCGACAGGATGATGCGCTGTTCCTCGCTATCCTCGACAATCAGGATCATCACCACCCCTCCCCACCGGTGCCGGCACTCTATGCCGGCCTGGACGCCGCTGCCTAGCTATCCAGATTAACATGGGAGAGGGTCGTAGGTCAGGTCGAGCGGAGCGAGCCCTGACAGGAATGGATTGAAAGCCTTATCTGTCAGGGCTCGGGCGTCGCCTCGACCTGACCTACAGCCAGTCCTGCCGCAAGGCCCAATCCTCCAGCCGCGTCAACGTTACCGGCAAATCGGCCAGGATCGGCGCCATATCCACGGAGAAGGGCTTCTCTTCCCCGAAATTGTACCATTCATAGATGCGGCGCAGTTCGCCGGTCAGGCGGTCCCGGTCAAGGGTGGTCACATCCTTGAACACGCCGGCCATGGCCTCGCAGAAATCCGGAATCGGGCGCGGGTCGAACCGCAGGGACCGGCCCAGCACAGCACCCAGCCGCCGGGCCAGATCCGGCCCCCGGATAGCCTCTGCCCCGCCGACATTAAAGGCGCGGCCCGACAAAAACGGTCGGTCCAATGCGGCGATCATCAGGTCCGACACATCATCCTGACAGATCCAGCAGACATCCAGTTCCGGATGATGCGGATAGAAGATGCGCCCTTCCTCCAGGATGTGCTGCCGTGCCCAGGCGCGTAGCAGATTATCCAGATAGATCACAGGCTGGATGGAGACGGTCGGCACGCCGCTGTCGCGCAGCCTTTCGCGCATTTCCCAGCGGGCATCATGGGCGGCAAAGCCCCGCTTCTCATCCTTGATGATCATGGAGCTGTTGAAGACCGCCATGCGCAGCCCCTGCCGCGCTGCGGTCTTGCCAATGGCCTCCACGGCGCGGATCAGGGGGTCGGCGGCCTGGAACGATGTGGACGGCATGGTCACGAACAGCGCGTCCACCCCGTCCAGGGCGCGTGCCAGACTGTCGGGGTCGCGGTAATCCGCCGCCACGCTGTCCACGCCGGCAACACCCAGTTTCGACGGATCGCGCGCGACGGCAACGGGCGTGTGGCCGGCGGCGATCAGGCGGCGCAACTGCGCCTCGCCCTGATCCCCCGTGGCACCGAAGACAAGAACTTTCACGACACTTTCTCCCCTTCGGCCAGGGCCGCGCGAAACGCGCCCAGGCCGCGTAGCATCAGGATCGACGCGCCGATGCTGGAAACCGAACAGACCAGGGCCAGCGACCAGCCCACCATGCCCGGATCACCAAACAACCGGTCGGTGATCAGCGCGATGAAGGTGGGGGCCAGACCCAGGCCCACGATGGAAACCGTGAAAACATAGAGGGAGGAAACAACCCCGCGCATGCGGTTGGGCGTCACCATCTGAATGGAAGATGCCGCCATGGCCATGGGCAGCGTATAGAAGAAGGTCACCCCCACCGCCGCCGCCAGCGCCAGCTCATAGGTCGGGCAGAAGGGCAGCAACACCGCGAACGGCACCACACCCAGCGTGGTCAGGGCCGGCGTGCGGAAGGCCGCATCGACATAGCCGCGCCCGGCCAGGAACTTCGCCACATAAGGCCCGCACCACACGCCCAGGGAGCCTGCAATCAGCACCGACGCCCCATATTCCAGCCCGACCGAGGCCATGGACACCCCGTAATGCCGGATCAGGAAGCTGGGGATCCAGGCCGGAAAGGCATAAAGGGCGATGACATGCAGCGACATGCCGCCATAAAAGGCGCCATAAAACGCGCGCCGGTCGGCCAGGAAACGCCAGATCTGGGCCAGCGTGAACCGCTCCTGCTCTGCCTGCCCCGCCACCTTGGCCCGCACCGGTTCCCGCACCGTCAGCATCAGGGCCGCCAGCAGCATCCCCGGCCCGCCCACCACGATGAAGGCCAGATGCCACGGCGCCAGCAGGCCAAAGGGACCGGCATCCACCGGCCCGACATGGCCCAGCTGCTGTATGACCAGCCCGCCAAAGATCAGCGCCAATCCGCCGCCCAGATACGGCCCCATGAGAAAGATGCTCATGGCGCGGGGCAGCTTGTCCTTGCTGAAATAATCGGACAGCAGCGACCATGCCGCCGGCATCAGACAGGCCTCCGCCCCGCCCACCCCCATCCGCGCGCCGAACAGCTGCCAATAGGTCTGGGACAGGCCGCAGAAGATGGTGAAGACCGACCAGATGGTGACCCCGGTCCAGATGATGGTGCGGCGGTTGCCAATATCCGTCCACCGCCCGAACAACGGCCCCATCAGCACATAGGCCACCGTAAAGGACAGGCCCTGCAACAGGCTGATCTGCGTGTCCGACAGGGTGAATTGGCCCTTGATCGGCTCCACCAGCAGATTGAGGATCTGCCGGTCCACGAAGGCCACCGCATAGGCGACCGTCAGCAGGATCGTGACATACCAGGCGTAACGCCCGTCACGCGGCACGTGCCGGGCGGCGCTCTTGGTTTCGGGCGTTTCGATGCCGGACATCAGGCTGTGGGTCATCAGTCGGCATTCCCCCCCTGCTGGTGGTACAGCCGCCAGGTCGGCAGCGCCTCCGGAAAATCGGCCGGGCGGCGGTCGCCATAGGCGCGCTGGCGCAGCGGATCGCCCAGCGCCTCGGCATATTCCGTCACGGGCAGATAATAGAAGAAGGTCAGCAGCCGGTCGGCGAAACGCCATTTGCCATCGGCACCGCGCCGATACTCATCCTGATAGCGCAGGGCTGTCAGCATGGCCTGACCATTGCGCCAGACCTCGGCATGCGAGGTGACGATGCCCGTGGCCCGGTCCGGGTCGGCATCGTCAAAGGCGATGATCTTATCATGGGTGAAATGGTTGCACGGACCCAGGGCCGCGAACCGCCCGCGATACTGCTCGATCACCGCCGCCCGGCCCCGCGCATCCAGCACCCCATCCTTGGACCGGAAGGCGCCATCCTCAGTGAACAGGTCGGCCAGCCCATCCAGATCACGGTCATCGACCGTCAGACCGTACCGGGCCACCAGATCATTGATCTCGGCCCGCGCCTCCAGCCGTGCGATGCGCTGTTCCAGGGTCAGGGTCGTTGCCATGGGTGTTTCCTCTCATGTCGCCCCTCCCCCTTGAGGGGGAGGGAGGGGCCCGCCCGCGTTCTGCGCGAGTGGGAGGGTGAGGGGGACCAAGCTTTGCACCGCCGTTCCCTCACCCTCCCATCGCTTCACAGCGATGGGCCCCTCCCTCTCCCACGTTCGTGGGCGAGGGGCGCTGTTTGCCCTCAGAACTTCGCCGACAGTTCCACGCCATAGGTGCGGGGTGTGCCGCCCCAGACGGCGCGGTGCGTGCCGCCGTCAAAGCCGAAATCATAATATTCAGCATCGTTCAGGTTACGCCCGAACAGGGACACGGTGTAGCTGTCATTGAGGGAGTAGCTGACCGACGCATCCCAGAGACCATAGGATTTCAGCGCCAGGGACGGGCTGTTCAGCGTATCGATGAACTGATCATCCACCCAGGTATAGGAGGTGCGGAAGCGCAGCGAGGACGTGTCCGAGACCGGCACCTCATAGCTGGCCGACACGGCATATTGCCATTTCGGCACGCGCTCGAACTTCAGATCCTTGGCGATGGGACCGTCGATGGCCGGCTCATACACGCCGTTCCGGTTCGTATCGATATTGGCGAAGCTGTCATAGCCGGCATTGGTGTAGCCCAGCGAGGCATCCAGCGTCAGGGCATCGGTGACCAGGAAGGAGCCTTCCAGTTCCAGACCCCAGATCGTGGCCGAGGCCGCGTTGCGCGGCACCTGCGTCACTGTCGGCAGGCCATTGACGATGACGGTATCGGACACGGTGCGCTGGATATTGGTGTAGTCCGACAGGAAGGCGGCACTGTTCAGGCGCAGGCGCCTTCCCATCAGCTCACTCTTCATACCGGCTTCATATGACGACACCGTCTCCTGATCCACCGGCCCCAGAACGGCGGCATTGGTGGCGCGGGCATTGAAGGAGCCGGAGCGGAAGCCCTTGGTCCAGGACGCATAGAGCAGCACATCATCATCGACCTTGTAGTCCAGGCCAACCTTGGGCGAGAAGCTGTTCCACTTATCATCGCCGTTCAGACGCGCAACAGGACAGGCGTTGAAATTCAGGCTGGTATAGAGGGCGGCGTTGAAGGGACAAAGTTCGATCTCCTTCTTCTCCACCGTATAGCGGCCACCCAGGATCAGCGACAGCTGATCGGTGAACTTCACCGATCCCTGGCCGAAGACGGCATAGGAGCTGTCATCAGTCTTGGCGATACCGACCGTGCGGGAAATGACAGGCGCCGTCGCCGGGCCGCTGGCATAGGCCGCGCGGCGCTCGGCAATGTACATTTCCTGCGTGAAGTAATAGAGGCCCGCCGTGAATTCGACCGTGTCGGAGAAGTTGGACGCATAGCGCAGCTCGCCCGAATATTGATGCTGACGCTCCCGATTGTCCGGGAATTCGAACACCACATAGGGTGAGCCGTCAAAATCGGTGGAGGAGTTGAACTTCACCTCACGATAGCCGGTGACCAGCGAGACGATGCCATGGCCCAGGTCCAGGCTGGCATCAATGATGCCATGGCCTGCCGTCGTGTCGACATAGCCCTGGTCATTATGGTTGATGTCATATTTGTCCGTGGGCGGGGTATAGCCGAACACGCGCTGCACCGTGGCCGGCGAAGCCACCAGTTGCCCATTGACCAGTAGCATGCGCGGGTTGATCCGGCTGTCCCGGTTCTGCGACGCCGATGACCCGCCCTTATCCCGGTAATATTCACCGATCAGATCGACGGTCAGCACCTCATTGGGCGTCCAGCGGAAGGTCGGACGGATGATGGAGGTGTCGACATCGGGCTTGGTCCGGCCCGTGGTCAGGTTCTTGAAATAGCCGTCGCGGCTTTTCGACATGGCGGCGATCTTGCCGGCCAGCTCACCCTCGATAATAGGGAACTGCACCGCCGCCGACACGTCCATGCGGTCATAATTGCCATAGGTGACCTTGATATCGGCACCCAGTTCCCCGGTCGGACGGGTGGACATCACGGAAACGGCACCACCCGTCACATTCTTGCCGAACAGCGTACCCTGCGGCCCGCGCAGCACCTCGACAGAGGCGATGTCGAACGTGTCCTGCATGGAGGCGGGGCCGAAGCCGATATAGATGCCGTCGACGAAGGTGCCGACGGCGGGATCGACGGTGCGGATCGTATTGGACGACCCGATGCCGCGAATGAAGAAGTTGGAGAAACCGCCGAAGGTGCCCGACTGGTTCAGCTGGATGTTCGGCGCCATGCGGCCCACATCCACCAGATCGGTGGCAAAGCTTTTCTCGATGGCATTGGCGTCGAAGGCGGTGATGGCGACCGACACGGCCTGCACATCCACGGCACCCGCCCGCTTCTGGCTGACCACCACGATCTCATCCAGCATGGGGCCGGTATCCGCCTTCTTCTCCTGCGCGCCCGCCGGCAGCACACCCGAAAGCAGCGCCAAGCTTACAGCCAGCAAGGATGGACGCCACGACAATTGCGCACGCATAGACATCTCGAACCTCCCCTTGAAGAGCCGTTAAGGCCGGCCCTGTCCTGTGCGGCACCCGGTCTCGAAACATCGGGGGCGGAAGTGAAATTATCCGCGAAACCCCTGATCCATCCGGCGCCATCGCTTGTTGTGTATAAATTCTATACGTTCTGTGTATGCATGACGGCAAGACCAAATCGTCTGGTCGGGCAATTTTTTTGTAACAAGCGTTGGAAAATCGGTGTGGGCGCGGGGATCCGGTGCGCGGGTGGTGAACCGAGAGGGCATTATCCTCAATGTATCGCCCAAAAGTGCCAAGACCCCGCAGCAAGCCGCTTCCCGCGATACGGGTATAACCAATACCGCTCTGTATACAAAAAAGCATGCAGAGCCATATCAAGCATGCGGCAATAGGGCAGAAAGCAAAAAGGCCGCCGGCATCAAAATGCCGACGGCCTTTCAGATCTGGTGGGCCCGGAGGGACTTGAACCCCCAACCAGACCGTTATGAGCGGCCGGCTCTAACCATTGAGCTACAGGCCCCCACCATGCGCGGGGGCGCACAATGCCCCAAAGGGGCCGGCCCTGGCAATACGGGATTTTCGAGCCGGCAATTCCCCTTTTCCGGTCAAAGCTATGGTAGCGGCCCGCATCCCCCTTGCAAGGGCGGCCCGAGGCTGGCAAGGCTTTGCGCCACGTACCCGTCCCGCCAGCCCAGGAATGAAGGCCGCCATGCCCGGTCCCGTCACCGTCGATTTCTATTTCTCGCCCGCTAGCCCCTATGCCTATCTGGCCGGGACGCAGATGATGAAGCTACAGATCGAAACGGGCTGCCGGGTGGACTGGTATCCCGTGTCGGCCCGCGCCATCATCAAATCCGCCGGCTATGACATGGAACAGGCGGTGCCGCATTCCGGGCAGTTCCGGCCCGATTATCGTCGCACCGATCTGGCGCGCTTCGCAAAGCTCTATGGCGTGCCGCTGCGCGATTATAAGGATGTGGTGATGCCCAACCCGCCGCGTCTGGCGCTGGCCTGTGTCGCCGCCCGCCGCTTCGATGCGGGGCAGGTGTTCGCCCGCGCCCTGATGAAGGCCATCTTTGTGGATGGGGTCAGCCCGGCTGATGATGCGCTGTGCATCAAGATCGCCAATGATACGGCAGGCATCGAACCGCATCTGTTCCAGCCCATGCTGGACGATCCGGAAACGGCCCGTATCCAGGGCAGCTATGTCGTGGCCGCCGTGGCCGCCGGCTGTTTCGGGGTGCCCAGCTTTGTCGTCAATGGCACCGAGATGGTGTTCGGCAATGACCGCCTGCCCCTGCTGAAGCAGGCCGTGCTGGAGGCGAAGGCAGCGCCCGGCGTTTGAGGGAACGATACTGGTTACACCATCGCCGCATCGCCATTGCGGTTGGCAACCGGCGGCGGGGCGGGGAACACGGCGATGATGGAATAGCCCTGTTCGGACCCGTACCGCTTTTCCACCTTGGCGCGGGCGGCATGTTCGTCGGGCGCCCAGACACGGAAACGGCGCTGCCCCTGCCAGGGCGGCCCGTGACGGCCAAAGCCGACCATCGGCGCCTCCACCGTCACATGCCAGCCGGCATCGGCGGGCCCGCGCTTTTCATCCAGGACGAAGGTGCGGTTGGCCGGGTGGGCCAGTCGCAGCAGCTCGCCTTCCACCTGGCTGATTTCCTCAATCAGGTGATCCACGGTACGCTGCTGGTTGCGCACCTCCCGGCCAAGCGTCAGGCTTTCGCGCCCCGCCACGCGCAACCGTTCCACCTGCTGCTGCTTCTTGTTAACCAGTTGCGTGACGCGGCGGCGTGTATCGCGGACGCGGCGCATGGATTGTTCCAGGGCCATGGCAAAGGCCACCGCCACGATCATCACCACCAGCATGATGGGACCGGTCATGGCACCCCTCAGCCCGCCGCAGCGGCATCCGCCGTAGGCACAGCACTTTCCAGCGTGATGTTCAGCAGGGAAAAACCCAGCGGCATGGGGAAGATGCGGCCCGCATCGCGCTTGGCATCAGACAGATTGTCGGCCCAGATCTCGATCACCTGCGGATTGGCCCATTCCATGTCCAGGGTCGGGTGACGCTTGCGGTCGGTCAGGGCCTGCTGCACCTGCCGGTTCACCATCCAGGCCCGGAACTTCAACAGGGTCTGCCCCTCCGGTCCGACGATACGCACGGGCGCATTCGCCTCCCGCCGTGCATCGACCAGGGCCTTTTCCTGAAGGAAGCGGCGGCGGCGCAATTCGGCCAGTTCGGATTGAAGCTGGGTCAGACGCGCCTTGCGGTCGCTGCGGCGCAGATCGAACTTCGCCTCCAGCAGGGACCGGCGCGGCAAGATTTCCTCAATCCGCTTCAGGTCATGACCGGACTGCAGGGAGCTTTCGGCATAGCGGCCCATAAGATAGGTGAAGAGATAGGCGCCCAGGCCCATCACCATCCCCATCATCAAGGCCTGCGTCCACCCCATCGCCCCCGCACTCCCCTTTGTCTGCGCAATAAATATGCAACCGTTGGGTTCAGACTCTATCAAGCATTTAAGATAAACGTTCGCGGTCTCGAAGGAAACCGTTGATCCGATACCACCTAAGCGCAGGGCCGCGACAAGATGAATAGGGTGTGCATACCGCTTTTGGTGGTGCCACACGCGGTCGGGGCAGGCATGAGCCAATGACACAACGCGACCGGCCCCGTCCCCTTGCGGCCCGTGGCCACCCTGGCTAGGGTACGCGCCTTGAAGTTATGCCGCATCGGGTCGAGGTAAAGGTGTCCTATATCAGCACGCGCGGCCAGGCGCCCGCCCTGGCGTTCGACGATGTCCTGCTGGCGGGTCTGGCCCGTGACGGCGGTCTTTACGTCCCGGCGGCGTGGCCGAAACTGACCCCGGATGATCTGCGCCGTTTCCGTGGCCTGTCCTATGCGGAACTGGCGGTTGAGGTCATGCTGCCCTTCCTGGGCGGCACCATCGACCGGGCGGATTTCACGCGCCTAGTGAATGCCGCCTATGGCACGTTTCAGCATAAGGCCGTGGTGCCCCTGACCCAGATCGACGCCAATGCCTGGATGATGGAGCTGTTCCACGGCCCCACCCTGGCCTTCAAGGATGTGGCGTTGCAGCTGCTGGGGCAGTTGTTCGACCATCTGCTGGCCAAGAAGGACAGCCGCGTCACCATCGTGGGCGCCACCAGCGGTGATACCGGTTCGGCGGCGATTGAGGCCTGCCGGGACCGCGAGCGCGTCGATATCGTCATCCTGCACCCGCATAACCGCACCTCGGAGGTGCAGCGTCGGCAGATGACGACGGTCCTGTCGTCCAACGTCCATAACGTCGCCCTGACCGGCACGTTTGACGATTGCCAGGACGCCGTGAAGGCCATGTTCAACGATCAGCCCTTCCGCGATGCGTTGAACCTGTCGGCGGTGAATTCCATCAACTGGGCCCGCATCATGGCCCAGATCGTCTATTATGTGGCAGCCGCCGTCGCCATGGGCGCGCCCGACCGTGAAGTGGCCTTTGCCGTGCCCACGGGCAATTTCGGCAATGTCTATGCCGCCTATGCCGCGCGCCAGATGGGCGTGCCGGTGGCAAAGCTGATCGTCGGCACCAATGAGAATGACATCCTGGCCCGCTTCTTTGCCTCGGGCGAGATGAAGGCCGATGGTGTCGTTCCCACCCTGTCGCCGTCGATGGATATCCAGGTTTCCAGCAATTTCGAACGCCTTCTGTTCGACCTGATGGACCGCGACGGTGCCGCCGTGGCGCAGTGCATGGCCGGTTTCCGCGAAACGGGCCGGTTTGAGGTCAGCCAGGGGCAGTTGGCGCGCGTGCGCGAACTGTTCGCCGGTTACCGCTGCGACACCGAACAGACGCTGGACGTGATGCGCGACGCCTATGCCGGTTCCGGCTATCTGGTCGATCCGCACAGTGCAGTGGGCGTGGCCGCCGCGCGTCATGCCGGTCTGGACAAGTCCATTCCCGTCATCGTCATGGGCACGGCGCATCCCGCCAAGTTCCCCGATGCCGTGGAAAAGGCGACCGGCGTGCGCCCGCCCTTGCCCCGCCATCTGGCCGACCTGTACGAACGGCCCGAACGACTGGATATCCTTCCCAACGATATCCAGATATTGAAGGACTATGTGCGTGCCCGCGCCCGGGTCGCAAAGCAGCAAGCCTGAAACGGAACAGAGATTACGTGAGCAACAGCTTCCCCGCCGCCCCCGGCACCCGCGTCACCACCCTTCCCAACGGCCTGCGTGTCGCCACCGATGCCATGCCCCATGTCGAGACCGTATCGGTCGGCATCTGGTTCGGCGTCGGCAGCCGGCATGAACCGCTGGCCGCCAACGGGGTGGCGCATCTGGTTGAACATATGCTGTTCAAGGGCACGCCGACGCGCGACGCCTTCGCCATTTCGGCGGAGATCGAGAATGTCGGCGGCCACCTGAACGCCTATACCAGCCGCGAACAGACCTGTTACTACGCCAAGGTCCTGAAGGAGGATCTGGGTCTGGCGCTGGGCATTCTGGCCGACATGGTGCAGAATCCGCTGTTCGATGAAGGCGAACTGGCCAAGGAACGCCAGGTCATCTTGCAGGAAATCGGTCAGGCGGAGGATACGCCCGACGACATCGTCTATGACCATTTCCTGGCCACCGCTTTCCCGAAACAGCGGCTTGGCCGCCCGGTCCTGGGCACCTCGGACGTGGTGGAAAGTCTGCCGCGCGCCGCCATGGTCGATTATGTAACGGGCCGCTACGTGCCCGCCAACATGGTCGTGGCCGCCGCCGGCAACATCACCCATGAACAGGTCGTGGAACTGGCCGCCCGCCTGTTCACCTATGCCGGTGCGGGGGAGGCGACGGGGGCCGAACAGGCCCTCTATCACGGGGGCGAGTTCCGGGAGGATCGCGACCTGGAACAGGTGCATGTGCTGCTGGGCTTTGACGGGGTGTCGAACAACAGCCCCGACCTGTATGCCGCCATGCTCATGTCCACCCTGCTGGGCGGCGGCATGTCCTCCCGCCTGTTCCAGGAAGTGCGCGAAAAGCGGGGGCTGGTCTATTCGGTCCACAGCTTCAACTGGTCCATGGCCGATAGCGGCGTGTTCGGCATCTATGCCGGCACCGGCCCCGACAGCACCGCCGAACTGATCCCCGTGATCTGTGAGGAGGTGCGCAAACTGGCGGGCACCCTGACGACAGAGGAACTGGTCCGCGCCAAGGCGCAGCTGAAGGCCAGTCAGCTGATGGGCCTGGAAAGCACCACCAACCGTGCCGAACAGCTGGGCTCGCAATTGCTGACCTATGGCCGCGTCATCCCGCCCGCCGAAACGGTCGCAAAGCTGGATGCCGTCGATCTGGCCGCCGTCGCCGCCTGTGCGGAACGGATATTTGGCAGCAAGCCGACCCTGACGGCGCTGGGGCCCCTGGACGGTCTGGAAAGCCTGGACAGCGTGACAAGCCGTCTGGCGGCCTGACGCGATCACGCTTAAACTATCGACAAACAAGAAACCGCGAACCGGGGGGCCAGGAACAGGATGATCCGTTTGATCCCTGATGGTCTGTTAAGCCCCCCGCCCTTGCGCGTTGACGGCCCCAATGTCTTCATCCGTCCGGCACAGCCACGCGACTGGAAACAATGGGCCGAGATCCGGGAGGCCAGCCGGGAGTTCCTGGTGCCCTGGGAACCGACCTGGCCGCCCGACGCCCTGACCCAGACGGCGTTCAACCGCCGCCTGCGCCGTCAGGCCGCCGAATGGCGCGATGATGAGACGTACAGCTTCCTTACTTTTGAACAGCGGACCGAACAGGTGGTGGGCGGCATCGGCCTGACCAATGTCCGGCGCGGCGTGGCACAGATGGGGTCCATGGGCTATTGGGTGGGCCGCCCCTTTGCCCGGCGCGGCTACACGTCGGAGGCGGCCCGCCTGATGCTGTCCTTCGCCTTCGGACAGTTAGGCCTGCACCGGGTGGAGGCGGCATGCCTGCCGTCCAACCAGGCCAGCAGCGGCGTGCTGGAAAAAGTCGGCTTCACCAAGGAAGGCTATGCGCGGGCCTATCTGCGCATCAACGACAAATGGGCCGACCACGTGCTCTACGCCATCCTGCGCGACGACTGGGCGGCGGGGTTGCACGAGCGGGGGTGACGGGGCCCTCCCTACCGTTGCTCCGCGGATTACGCTTCGCTAATCCGCGCTACGATACGGGCGGCACTTCCGTAGCGCGGATTAGCGAAGCGTAATCCGCGGAAACCCCGCCCCCATCATCATCCCTACGCCGCCACCGCCGTGTCCGACCGATACCCGGCGCGCAGCAGATCGGCTAACCGGCGACGCAGCTCGGCATTCTCCCGCTCCAACTGTTCCAGGCGGCGGACCATAGCCGGCTTCTCACCCGCCTGATCCTGGCGCCAGCGGTAATAGGTGACGCGGGTCACGCCCAGTTCGCGGGCGATATCCACGATCTTGTAGCCTTCATTCAGCAGCGCATCAGCCAAGGCCAGCTTCTGCTCCACCTCTTGGGCGGTATAACGACGCTTCAACATGCCCCTACTCCCTGATTGGTGGTTCTGTCCTCAATCACTGTCGCATGCGCTGCGCTTATGCGACCTACGGTCGGCCTCGTAGGTCGCATAAGGTCCATCAAGGACCGCATGCGACACCCTTCCTCACTCTGCGTCCTTGGCATCCCGCCATTGCCCGGCCACCCAAGTGCCGGTAACCGTCAAAGCACTGTCCAGCAGCACGATATCCGCCTGCCATCCCGCCTGGATGCGGCCCAGGCGGTGATCCAGATGCAGGAAGCGCGCGGGATAGAGCGAGGCCATGCGCAGCGCCTCTTCCACATCCACCCCCATCAAGCGGATGGCATTGCGCACCGCCTGCGCCATATCGATATCAGCCCCGGCCAGCGTGCCATCATCGGTGACCAGACGCCCGTCGCGGCGATGGATGGTCTGTCCATACAGCTGGAAACTCGTCGCGTCCGTGCCCGTCGGCGGCATGGCGTCGGTGACCAGCATCAAGCCCCCCGGCCCCTTTGCCGCCAGCGCCAGACGCAGCATGGCCGGATGCACATGCACCCCGTCGGCGATGATGCCGCAGACCGTATCGCGCGCCGCCAGCGCCGCCCCGGCAATACCCGGTTCACGGTTGGCCAGCGGCGGCATGGCGTTGAACAGATGGGTGAAACCGGTCAGGCCGGCATCCACCGCCGCCATGGTTTGGGCAAAGCTGGCCGCCGAATGCGCACCCGCCACGATCACGCCCGCCGCGACCAGCCGCGCGATCTCCGCCGGGGCCACCCGGTCCGGGGCCAGCGACAGCAGCACGCGGGCATCATGCGCGCCGAACCGGTCCGGCAGCCCTTCCAGGAAATCCAGATCGCTTTCGCTGGCCGGGCGCACATGGTCCAGATTATGGACACCGCGCCGTTCCGGGGTCAGGAACGGGCCTTCCAGATGCACGCCGATGACACCGGCCCCGGTGACACCGCTGGCCGATGCCGCCGCCAGTGCCGCTGCCTGCATCCCCTCCACCGCATCGGTGATGAAGGTGGGCAGCAGGGACGTGGTGCCGAACCGGCGATGGGCGCGCGCAATCGCCAACGCCGCCTCACGCGTCGGCATGTCGTTGAACAGCACCCCGCCGCCACCATTCACCTGGGTATCGATGAAACCGGGCGCCAGCAGCATGTCAGACGACAGCCGCCGCACCGCCACACCGGCAGGGGCCGTGGAACCCGGCGGCAGTACCGCCGCCACCCGTTCCCCCTGGATCAGGAGATCGGCATCAATGGTTCGTGTGCCGGTAAAGACCCGCGCGCCGGTCAGCAGGGTGCCTGTCATCACACCGTCTCCGTCACCTTGCGCAGGTTGGCCGGCACATCGGGGTTCAGGCCCCGGCGCTGCGACACCGTATGGATGGCCATGTAGAAACTCTGCACCGCCGCCAGCGGGGCCAGTTCCGGGGCCAACGCCGGCACCGACGGCAGCGGGATCACGCCCTTCACGCTATCATCGCTGCTGAATACCGGTGCCCCCAGCTCCACACAGCGGGCGATGGCCGCGCGCGTCGCCTCTGCCGTTGCATCATTCTGGTTGATGGCCAGCACGGGGAAGTCAGGGCCGACCAGGGCCAGCGGGCCATGGATCACCTCCGCCGCGCTGAACGCCTCGGCATGAAGACGGCAGGTCTCCTTGCATTTCAGGGCCATTTCCATGATGGCGCCCGTGCCCACGCCACGCCCGATAATATACAGGCCGGTCTTGTCCGTCAGGGACAGCAGGGCCGGCGTCCAGTCCAGTTCCGCCGCCGCCGCCAGGGCCGCCGGGGCCTGGCCTGCCGTCTGGCGCAGGCCGTCATCATTCTTCCATTCCGCCACCATGGACAGAAAGGCAAAGCAGGCCGTCAGATAGGATTTGGTGGCGGCAACGCTGATCTCCGGCCCCGCGCACAGCGGGATGAACAGGTCGGCAGCCTCTGCCAGGGGCGATGTCTCGTCATTCACGAAGGCCACGACATAGGCCCCGCCCTTTTTCGCCGCCGCCGCCAGACGCAGCAGGTCGGGGCTGCGCCCGCTCTGCGATACGGCCACGAACAAGGCGCCATCAACCTTCAGATCGGTATTGTACAGCGACACGACCGACGGCCCGACCGACGCGACCGGCAGGCCCAGATGGGTTTCGATCAGATACTTGCCATAGGTGGCGGCATGGTCGGAACTGCCGCGCGCGCAGGTCACCACCAGCGACGGGTTCAGTTCCCGCAACTTGGCGCCCAGAACGCTGAACAGGGGGCCGCAGCGTTCGATCTGACGCTGGATGGCGGCGGCACTTTCCGCCGCTTCCACGGCCATCTTGGTGCTGGTGCTGTCGGGCTTGGTCATGGGATGGGTCTTTCGTAGGTCGGGGTGAATGGAATGAACCCCGACAAGCGACGGTGCGGTGGAATGTCGGGGTTCGCCAGCGGCTCACCCCGACCTACGGTGTTGGCGGAGCGGTCAGGTTCAGCTCCACGATGAAGTCGTAGGCATCGCCCCGGTACTGGCTGCGCACGAATTCCAGCGGGCGGCCATTTTCCAGGAAGCTGCGGCGTTCGATGAACAGGGCCGGCGTGCCTTCCGGCACATGCAGGATGCCGGCCTGATCGGGATTCAGCAGGCCTGCGGACAGCCGTTGCAAGGCGCGGTGCGGCGGATATCCCAATCCGCGCAGCACATCGTACAGCGATCCCGTAACCTGCATCGGGTCGGGCAGAATGCGGGCCGGCACCACCGACAGCTCAATGGCCATCGGCGCCTCATCGGCCAGACGCAGACGCCACAGCCGGCTGACCTTCTCCCCCAGCGCCAGACCCAGCACCATCGCCTCTTCCGGGCTGGCCGGGGCAACCGTACGCGACAGCCAGCGCGACGACGGCTCTAGCCCGCGTGAGCGCATATCCTCGGAAAAGCCGGTTAGGGCCGACAAAGGCTGTTCCACATGCGGGGCCTTGGCCACGAAGGTGCCGGCGCGCGGGCGCTGATGCAGCAGCCCCTCATCGACCAGCGCCTGCACCGCCTTGCGCACCGTCACGCGCGATACCGCGAACCCTTCGGCCAGATCGCGCTCGGCGGGCAGCGCATCTTCCACCGCCAGGGTCCCGTCGCTGATCAACCGTTTCAGATGCCGGGCCAGTTGCATGTAAAGCGGCAGGGGGCTGTCGGCGGACAAGGCCGCCCCATCGAACAGGGGTTCGGTCACGCTCATGCCGACACCGCCTGCATGGCCAGCAGCACGCCGCCCGCCATGGCATCGCCCTTGGGTTCCGTCAGCACATCCCGCACCCACGGCGCCATCCAGTCCAGCAGCACCGGCCCCAGCCCACCCATCAGGCAGATGGCGGGCGCACCCAGTTCCAGCAGCCGGCGGATATGCATGACCAGATAATCCGCCTGTTCGCACACCAGCCGTTCGGCCACCACATCACCCTTGCGCGCATGATCCAGCACCAGCGGCGCCAGGGTGCCATAATCGCCGGGCCGGGCCGGGCCGACCCAGGCGACGACTGATGGCGGGTCCCCGCCCAGCGCCACCATCACGGCCCGCGTCAAATCTGTCTGCGGCCCCATGCCATCATGGCCCAGAAGGGCGGCCTTCACCGCTTCGCGCCCCATCGACGCGCCGGAGCCCAGGTCCGACACCTCAAACCCCCAGCCGCCAATACCCCGGCCCACGCCGTTCACAATGATCTGCGCCGCACTGCCCGTCCCGGAAATCAGGATGCCGCCATCGGCCCCGGCATGGGCACCCAGGCAGGCGGTATAGGCATCGGTATCGGACCGGATGCCGGCAAAGGTCACGGGCGCGCTGCCCGCCACCCGCTGCTGATCGGCCTCATTGGTGATGCCGGCCAGACCCAGGCCGATATAGGTGTTGGACAGAACCTCCCGCCCCAACCCCGCCTGCACCAATGCTCCATCCGCCGCCTCCATGATGGCATTCCAGGCGACATCCAGGCCCAGGCGGATATTGGCGGCCCCGCCCACACCCTCGCCCAGCGTGCGCCCGCCCGCATCGGCCAGCCGCGCCCGGCAGCGCGTGCCGCCACCATCGATGCCAAGGAACAGGGGAGAGGTCATGAAGGCGTCTCTTGGTCTCTATCCAATCACTGATAGGTACGATACCAGATAAATACCAGATGGCAATATCCCAAGCCTGACTTGGCGATCAAAAAATCATCTGGTATGGTCATGAAGACAGTTTAACAAGACCAGAGACAGGATATGTCCGCGACGGAGAAGGTGGGCCAACGCTTCCAGGGGCTGGATCAATGGTCCACGCCCGACATTCTGGAGGCGTTATGGGGCGGGCAGGCGCGGGCCGTGTCGGCCTGTCTTTCCACCCTGCCGGCGCTGGGCCGGGCCGTGGATGAGGCGGCGGGACGAATCGGCACCACGGGCCGCCTGATCTATGTCGGTGCCGGGTCATCGGCGGTGCTGGCCGCCCTGGATGGCTTGGAACTGCCCGGCACCTTCAGCTTCCCCCTAACGCGGGTGGAACTGGTCCTGGCCGGGATCGGTGATCTACGTCAGGGGTTCGATGGGGCGGTGGAGGATGCGGGCGATGCTGGTGCGACCCGCATCCACGCCCTGTCCCCCGGCCCTTCGGATATCGTCATCGGCCTATCGGCCAGCGGGCGCAGCGCCTTTACCGTCGGCGCCCTGGATGTGGCGCGGGCGGCAGGCGCGCTGACCATCGCCATCGCCAGCAACGAAGGCTCCCCCCTGCTGCTGGCCGCCGAACATCCGCTGTTTGTCGATAGCGGGGAGGAGGTGATCGCCGGCTCCACCCGGCTGGCGGCGGGCACGGCGCAGAAACTGCTGCTGAACCTGTTCTCTACGGCCCTGATGGTGCGCCTTGGCGGGGTGTACGGAAACCTGATGGTCAACCTTCAGGTCAATAATGTGAAGCTACAGGCCCGCGCGCTGGACATCCTGCGCCAGATCACGGGTGCGGATAGCGATATGGCGGCAAAGGCCCTTGCCGATTGCGGCGGCGCACTTAAACCGGCGGCCCTCGTCCTGCTGCGCGGCCTGTCGCCCGATGCGGCGCGCGCGGCCCTGTCGGCGGCGGGCGACAATCTGCGCAAGGCGTTGGGGTGACACCTACTATACCCGCCTTCCCGGCGAAGGCCGGGACCCAGGGGCCACGCGCCCGACCGTGAAGCCTGTGGCCCTGAGCCCTGACCTTAAAGTCGGTGGCCACTGTCCTGGCATCCCCTCTCCCCAGATCAGGAACCTGCCCCATGGACCTGCTCGTCAAACTCTACGCCCTGCCCCCCGGTCCCGATCCGCTGCCGCCCGGCATCACGCTGCGCCGTGCCCTGGCACCGGAGGCACCCGCCATTCTGTCCTGGATCGCGGCCCGGTTTGGGGAAGGGTGGCGGGCGGAGGCCAGCGTGGCCCTGTCCGCCTGCCCCACCCGAATCCATATTGCCCATGATGATACCGGCACCCTGTTGGGCTTTGCCTGCCACGACGTGACCGCGCGCGGCCTTTTCGGCCCCACGGGCGTGGATGAAAAGGCGCGGGGGCTGGGCCTGGGCAAGGCGCTGCTGCTGGCCAGCCTTCGCGCCATGGCCGCCGATGGTTACGCCTATGCCGTCATCGGCGGGGCGGGACCGGTGGAATTCTATCAAAAGGCCGTGGGCGCCATCCCCATCGCCGGCTCCGAACCCGGCCTTTACCAAGGCATGCTCAAAAACCCGCGGATTACGGCTGACGCCTAATCCGCGCTACCCACCGCGTCGTGAAACGTAGCGCGGATTAGCGAAGCGTAATCCGCGGACACCCCCTCACCCGTCTAACCTGACCCTCAACGCCAGCAAATCCTTCCACGCCTCTCGCTTGGCATCGGGATTGCGCAGCAGATAGGCCGGGTGCAGCATCGGCATCGCCGCCACCGATTTTTTCAGCCCGGCACTGCCATAATCGAACCAGCGACCACGCAGCCGCGTGATCCCCTCTGTCCGGTTCAACATCGCCTTGGCCGAAATCCCGCCCGCGAAGATCAGGATATCGGGCGCCATCAACTCGATATGCCGCACCATGAAGGGCATGCAGGCGGCAATCTCGCTGTCGGTCGGGCTGCGGTTGCCGGGCGGGCGCCAGGGCAGCATGTTGGTGATATAGACGGCCCTGGCGGGATCATCGGCATGCCGGTCCAGGCCGATGGCCGCCAGCATGCGGTCCAGCAACTGCCCCGCCGGCCCGACAAAGGGCAGGCCCTGCCTGTCCTCATTCTCGCCCGGCGCCTCCCCGATCAGCATGATGCGCGCCTGCCGGCTGCCCATACCGAACACCAGATTGGTGGCCGTCTTCTTCAAGGCGCAGCCGTCAAAGGCAGCCAGCGCTTCCTTCAATTCATCCAGGTTGTGCGCCGCCGACGCCGCCAGACGGGCCGACTGCCCGGCCTCCGCCGCGCCCAACGGGCCAGGATCAGCGGGGCGCGCCACGGGCGGCGGCACATTTTGTCGCGGGGCCGGTTGGGGCGCCGCGGCCCCCGCTGCGGGCCGTGCCGGGGCGGGTGACGCTACGGCACTTTGGGTGCGCGCACGCGGTGACAGGGCCGACCAATCGGTCGGCTCCTCCCCGATCACCTCATCAACCCCGCAATCCAGCAGGAACCGCAGGGCGGAGACGGATTCGACAACGCCAATCATGGTTTGACCCTACCACCGGCCTATGCTGTCTTAACAGCGTCGTAGAGGATCGGCCCCGCTGGACGGGCCGGCAGCGGCGCCGCGACTGGATTATACGGGCCTGCAAAAAAGGCACGAACGGTCGAAAGGCGCGCTGAAAACAAGCGGTGGGATGGGTATGGAACGCGAATCGATGGAATATGATGTCGTGATCGTTGGCGCAGGCCCCTCGGGCCTGTCAGCGGCGATCCGGCTGAAGCAGCTGGCGGCGGAAAAGGGCCAGGAGGTCAGCGTCTGCGTGCTGGAAAAGGGCTCGGAAGTGGGTGCCCACATCCTGTCGGGCAATGTCATCGACCCGCGCGCCCTGAACGAGCTGATCCCCGACTGGAAGGAAAAGGGCGCGCCGCTGAACACGCCCGTCACCGACGACCGGTTCTATATCCTGTCGGACAAGGGCGGCATTCGCGTGCCCAACTTCCTGTTGCCGCCCCTGATGCACAATGACGGCAACTACGCCATCAGCCTGGGCAATCTCTGCCGCTGGCTGGCCGGGCAGGCCGAAGAACTGGGCGTGGAGATCTATCCCGGCTTCGCCGCCGCCGAGGTTTTGTTCCATGAGGATGGCAGCGTGAAGGGTGTCGCCACGGGCGACATGGGCATCGGCAAGGATGGGGAGCCGACGCATAACTTCACCCCCGGCATGGAACTGCATGGCAAGTACACCTTCTTTGCCGAAGGGGTGCGCGGCAACCTGTCCAAGCAGTTGATGGAAAAGTACGACCTGCGGTCGGACTGCGACGTGCAGAAATACGGCATCGGCATCAAGGAACTATGGCAGATCGACCCCGAAAAGCACCAACAGGGCCTGGTCATCCATACCCAGGGCTGGCCGCTGGACAGCAGCACGGCGGGCGGCTCCTGGATGTACCATCTGGAAGACAACCAGGTTTCCATCGGTTTTGTCGTGAACCTGGATTACGCCAACCCGCATCTGTCGCCGTTTGAGGAATTCCAGCGCTTCAAGCAGCACCCGTTCGTGCGCAAGTATCTGGAGGGTGGCAAGCGCCTGTCCTATGGCGCCCGCGCCATCAATGAGGGCGGGTTGCAGTCGGTGCCGAAGCTGACCTTCCCCGGCGGCGCCCTGATCGGCTGCTCCGCCGGCTTCGTCAACGTGCCCCGCATCAAGGGCACCCACAATGCCATGAAGACCGGCATGCTGGCGGCCGAGGCCGCGTTCGACAAGCTGGCCGGTGGCATCGGCAATGGCGACACCCTGTCCGCCTACGAGGCGTCGTGGAAGGATAGCTGGGTGCATGAGGACCTGTTTAAGGTCCGCAACGTCAAGCCGGGCCTGAAGGCAGGATTGCTGCTGGGCAATATCCATGGCGGCATTCAGATGTGGGCGCATGATCTGGGCCTGGGCAAATTCCTGCCCTACACCCTGCACCACACGAAGGCCGACCATGAAAGCCTGACCCCGGCCAACATGGCCAAGAAGATCAAATACCCCAAGCCCGATGGCGTGATCAGCTTCGACCGCCTGTCCTCGGTGTTCATCTCCAACACCAATCATGAGGAAAACCAGCCGGCGCACCTGAAGCTGAAGGACCCGTCGATCCCCATCGAGCATAACCTGCCCAATTACGACGAACCGGCCCAGCGCTACTGCCCCGCCGGGGTGTATGAGGTGATGCGCGACGATAATGGCCAGCATCCGCGTTTCGTGATCAACGCGCAGAACTGCGTCCATTGCAAAACCTGCGACATCAAGGACCCGCTCCAGAACATCACCTGGACCGTGCCGGAGGGCGGCGGGGGGCCGAACTATCCGAATATGTGAAACACGTAGGTCAGGTCGAGCCGAAGGCGAGCCCTGACAGCATCGGATTGAAAACCTTTTCTGTCAGGGCGGGGCTTCGCCCCGACCTGACCTACGCCAACCCCAGCATCCCCAACGGCAGCACCCGTACCGGGTCCCCCGGACGCACCACCGTCACGTCCTCCCCCAACTCCACCAGCGCATCCGCGCGGGTCAGGTGGCCCAGCATGGCGGCCCCTTCCGCCGGGTCGGCATGGGCCACGCCGTCCGGCCCGATGCTGACCCGCAAATATTCCCGCCGCCCCGCCTTCTTGGCATGCGCAAACCCGGCGGGTGCGGTCAGCAGTGGCAGGGGCGTGGGCACCGCCCCCGACAGACGGTCGATCAAGGGCCGGACCAGGACCAGAAAACTGACCAGCATGGCCACGGGATTGCCGGGCAGGCCCGCGAAGGCCGCGCCCCCGACATGGCCCAGCGCCAACGGCTTGCCGGGTTTCAGGGCCAGCTTCCACAGGTCCAGCGCGCCCAGCGCCGTCACCGCCGCCTTCACATGATCGGCATCCCCCGCCGACACCCCGCCAGAGGTGAGGATCAGGTCATGATCCGGTGCCGCCGCCGTCAGCGCCGCCCGGATCACGCCTTCATCATCGCCCAAAATGCCCAGGTCCGTAACGGCACATCCCATCTGCGATAGCAGCGCCGACAGCAGAGGCCGGTTGGCATCGTAAATGCCGCCAGGGGCCAGCGTCCGGCCCGGTGCCGTCACCTCGTCCCCCGTGGAAAACAGCGCCACGCGCAGGGGCCGGCGCACGGTCAGAACCTCCTGCCCCAGTGCCGCCGCCAGCCCGATATCGACCGCGCGCAACCGCCGCCCTGCCGGCAAGGCCACCTGCCCCGCCGCCACATCCTCCCCCCGCCGCCGCACATTGCTGCCGGGGGAAAGGCCGGCGGGTAGGTGGACAAAATCGCCCTCCACCCGCACCTCTTCCTGCATGACGACGGTATCCAGCCCGTCCGGCATCACGGCACCGGTGAAGATACGCAGGGCCGCGCCCGGCCCCGGCGCCGCCACCGGGGCCGACCCGGCATAAAGCGTACCCGCCACCGGCAACCGGCGGCCCAGATCGGCAGCCCGCAGCGCATAGCCATCCATGGCGGCATTATCGAAGGGCGGCAGGTCCAGCGTACTGATCACATCCGCCGCCAGCACCCTGCCCAACGCGGCGGCCAGCGGCACCTGTTCCGCTTCCGCAACGGCATTGAACCGCACCGCGATCAGGTCCAGCGCCTGCGCTACCGTCAGCACCCTTGGGCCCCTATCGAAACAATCCTTACCCGCCATACCCCACCCCGATGGTGCGCAGGATCAGGTCGGCCACCGCCTCCACATCCCCCAAATCCAGCACGGGCAAGGGGCAGCCGGGCAAGGTCACATCGCTGGCCACCGCCACGATGCGCGGATCATCGGGCCAAAGCGGCGGCTTGCCATTGGACGGGCGATGCACCTCCAGCTTGGGGTGCGCATCACGCTTGAACCCCTCTACCAGGATGACATCGACGGGCGACAGCTTGGCGACCAGTTCGCCCAGGGTCGGCGCCGGCCCGCCCCGGTTTTCGTGCATCAAGGCCCAGCGGTTGGCCGATGCCACCAGCACCTCCTGCGCGCCCGCCATGCGGTGGACGTAACTGTCCTTACCCGGCTGGTCGATGTCGAAGGCATGGTGGGCATGCTTGATGGTGGCCACCGTCAGACCCCGCGTCGACAGTGCCGGGATCAGCCGCGCCATCAGCGTGGTCTTGCCACTGCCGCTCCACCCGGCCAGTCCGAACAGGTTAGGGGGAAGCCCCATCATCCACACCCCCGATTTACCAACGCGAAAAGTGTAGCGTGGATTAGGCGAAGCCGTAATCCGCGGAGCGACGGTGCCGGCAATCCCGCGGATTACGCTTCGCTAATCCGCGCTACGTCAACGCCACGCCCAGCGCCACCGCCGCCAGCAGCAGCGCCGCCCAGCCCAGCCGCCGCCAGCGCCGGCCTTCCCGTTCGCGCACCGCCGCCAGGGCCAGCACCGACTCGGGATGCAGGCGCAGCCCCCCACCCTCGGCCAGCATATTGGCGGTGCGTTCCAGGTCGCGAACCAGGGTCGGCAACCGCCGCGCGATGCCGGCAACATTGGACAGAAGGTCGGCGACGCGCGCCTCCGGTCCCCGGTTCTCAATCATCCAGTGTTCGATCAGGGGCCGCGACAGGTCCCACATATTCACATGCGGGTTCAGGACCCGGCCCATCCCCTCCGCCGTCAGCATGCTCTTTTGCAGCAGCAGCAATTGCGGCTGCGTCTCCATCTGGAACTTCTCGGTCACCGCGAAAAGCTGGGCCAGCAGCCGGCCCACGGAAATGTCGGACAAAGGCCGACCATGCAGCGGTTCGCCGATGGACCGCACTGCCTGCTTGAACAGTTCCTGATCCTGCGTCGCCGGCACGAAACCGGCATCGAAATGCACCTTGGCGACCAGATCATAATCGCGGTTCAAAAACCCGATCAGCATGTCGGCCAGGTACAGGCGCGTCTGCCGGTCGATACGGCCCATGATGCCGAAATCCACGGCAACCAGCCGGCCCTGCGACGTCACGAACATATTGCCGGGATGCATGTCGGCATGGAAAAAGCCGTCGCGGAACACCTGATTGAAAAACGCGTCTGCGGCATGGGCCAGCAACTGATCGGTCTGCAAACCGGATGCCCGGATTTCCTCCACCTTGTCGATGGAAAAGCCGATGATGCGTTCCTGCGTCATCACTCGGCGTGCCGTGCGGTCCCAATCGATGCTGGGCACGCCGAACGTGGAATCGCCCGTGAAATTGTCGGCCAGCTCCGACGCCGCCGCCGCCTCCATCCGCAGGTCCATTTCCAGGGCCACAGTGCGGGCAAAGGTCTCCACCACGGCCACGGGCTTCAGCCGTTTCAGCTTGGGCTGCACCCGCACGGCCCAATCGGCCAGCCAGAGCAGCAGGTCGATATCCTGCTGAAACGCCTGTTCAATGCCGGGGCGCAGGACCTTGACGGCGACCAGCCGCCCGTCGGGCGTCTCGGCGAAATGCACCTGCGCGATGCTGGCCGCCGCCACCGCCTGATCATCGAACCGGGCATAAAGCACCGATATGGGCCGTTCCAGCTCCGCCTCGATGATGGCGCGGGCGGCATCACCGGAAAAGGCAGGCAGGCGGTCGCGCAGTTCGGCCAGATCATTGGCCACATCCTCGCCCACCAGATCGGCGCGGATGGACAGGACCTGACCCAGCTTGATGAAGCTGGGGCCCAGCACCTGCAACGCCGCCGCCAGCCGCTGACCGGGCCGCCCCGGCGCCTTGTTGCGGTTGCCCAGCGACAGGATGAAGGCAAGGAACGGGGCGCTGTCCCGGAACAGATCGACCGGCAGGGCGCCATGGCGGCCCAGCGTGCGGCCAATGCTGACCATGCGGCCCAGATTGCGGATGGCGCGCAGCATCCTCAGACGCGCCAGCTGGAATGGATACAGGCGATCCCGCCCGACAGGTTGCGCGCCCGTGCCCCGGTAAAGCCCGCCGCCTCAATCCGGCGGCACAGCGCCTGCTGTTCGGGGAAGCGGCGGATGCTTTCCACCAGATACTGATAGCTGTCTTTGTCGCCCGCCACCATCTGGCCCAGGCGCGGCAGCAGGTGGAAGGAATAGCCGTCATAGATGTCCCGCAGGACGGGGATCACGACATGGCTGAATTCCAGACAGAAGAAGCGCCCGCCGGGCTTCAGCACGCGCCGCGCCTCGGCCAGGGCCTTGTCGATGCGCGTCACATTGCGCAGGCCGAAGGCGATTGTATAGGCATCCATGGACCGCGACGGGAACGGCAGATCCTCGGCATTGCCGACGGTCCAGTCGATGCCCGACAGCATGCCGCCATCCAGGCCCCGGTCGCGCCCCACCCGCACCATTGATTCGGTGAGGTCGCAAACAGTGACATTGGCGCCCGGCGCCTTCTTTTTCAGGCGAAAGGCGATATCGCCGGTCCCGCCGGCCACGTCCAGCAGCGCCTCGCCATCACGCGGGCGGACCAGATCGACAAACGCATCCTTCCACAGCCGATGCACACCCATCGACATCAGATCGTTCATCAGATCGTATTTGCCGGCCACGCTGCCGAACACGCCCTGGACCAGGGATGCCTTTTCGGTCGGGTCGATTTCCCGATAACCGAAGAAACGCCCTTCCTCCCCGGCTGGGGGCCTGGGGGGCGTGCCTGGGGCGGCGGCGGGGCGGGTCGTGTTCGCGTCGGTCATGGCCGGAACATAGGCCGGACAGCGCCCCTTGGGAAGCGGGCGCAATGCCGCGCATCGACATGTTTGGGTTGCCTGAACCCATAAATCACAATGCCCCGCCGGTTGGGCGGGGCATTGGTTCAATCAACCGTGACGGCGACGAAACTTACTTACCGGTCTCACGCGTCGTGGACAGCGCGCCACCGGGCGGGGGCAACACTTCCGGGTTCTGGTCATCCTTCCAGAACATCAGCTTGTCGAGGAAGGTCGGGCTGCCGACCACCACGCCCGGATTCTCCCGGTCGACGATGGCGCGGATATCGGGGCTGGCGCCGTCTGCACCGGCCTGGGCCAGCAGGGCGCCTTCGCCGCTGGTCTGCTTCGGGCTGGTACGCGGATCGACCAGGGCGGCAGAGCCGGCGCCGCTGGCGCCGAACACGCTGGACTGCGAACGGGTGTCGCGTTCCATTTCCTGCGGGCGCGGGCTGCCCGGCTGCGGCGGACGCAGGGAGAAGTCGGGCGGCACCTCCAGCGGGGCGCGCGACACGACCATGAATTCATCCGGCGCGTCATGCCCGCCAAACAGGCCACAGCCCGACAGCAGGCCGCCTATCATCAGGACGGTGATGGCCGGAACGGCCGCCTTGCGCACTTGCTTCAACACAACCATGGTCCGATCCGTACCCTTTGAACGAGGAGCAGAGTCTAACAGAGGCCGACCCGCGCGATTGCCGGTTCGCACTCTAGCGCCGCTCGTCGCCGGAGAACAGCCCGTCAATCAACAACAGGCCCACCCCAACCACGATGCAGCAATCCGCCACGTTGAATGCCGGCCAGTGCCAGCCCGCGACGTGAAAGTCAAGGAAATCGGCGACGGCCCCAAACCGGAACCGGTCGATGACATTGCCAATGGCGCCGCCAATGACCATGCCGGTGGCCAGCGCCACCAGACCCCGGTCGTTGCGGCGGTTCCACCAGAGCAGCGCGCCACAGATGCCGACGGCCAGCAGGCTGAGCGCGAAGGGCATCAGATCATGCTGGCTGTAGAACATCGAGAAGCTGACGCCGAAGTTCCAGGCCACCACCATATTGAAGAAGCCCGTCACCTCGATGAAGGGGGAATTGACGGCACATTCCGGCCCCGCCGGCCCCGACAGACAGGGCAGCAGGCTGGTCAGCACCCATTGTTTGCTGATCTGGTCCAGGATCAGCGCCACAAGCGCCACGATGCCCGTGACCAGCCGCAGCCTGCGCACCTTGTCCCGATCCAACGCCGCTCCCGCGATCCCGTCACCCGCAACCATCATCCATCCGTGCAGCACGTCATCTTTCCCGCTGCCTTATACCCTAAACACGGCGGAAAGGCGGCAAATGGTCGGGGGATGTGTTAAAATTCCGCCCTGCGGCCCTTGCACGGCCCGCCGGTTGCCTATGCGGCGGGCGGGGACACTGGCCATTTGCCTGTTGGGGGGCAACCTGTTAGGTTCCGCGCCGCTCGATTCCTATAAAGTTTGAGAAGCCTGTCATGAAGGTCAATGCGAACACCATGCGCAAGGGTCATATCCTTGAGCATAACGGCCGTCTCTATGTGATCACTGGCACCCAGATTGTGCAGCCCGGCAAGGGCGGCGCCTTCATCCAGTTGGAAATGAAGGACGTCAAGTCCGGCAACAAGAATATCGAGCGCTTCCGCACCGGCGAAGCCGTGGAACGCGCCCGTCTGGACGATCACGAGATGACGTTCCTGTTCGCTGAAGATGACAATTTCACCTTCATGGACAAGGAAACCTTCGAACAGGTGACCATCTCCGGCGAGGTCATCGGCGACGGCAAGATCTTCCTGGCCGACGGCATGGAAGTCGTGGTGCAGTCTTTCGAAGGCGACCCGCTGTCGGTCGAACTGCCGCAGTCCGTGGTCCTGACGATCACCGAGGCTGACCCGGTGGTGAAGGGCCAGACGGCCTCTTCCTCCTACAAGCCCGCCGTTCTGGAAAATGGTGCCCGCGTCCTGGTTCCGCCGCATATCGAGGCTGGTACCAAGATCGTCGTGAACATCGAAACCGGCGAGTATATGGAACGCTTTAAGGACTGATTTGCGCCCTCAGGCGCCGGGCGGGCGCATCCGCGCCCTTGGCTTACGCGACCACGCGGTCGCGGGCCGGCAGTCGCCGGCCTGGGCTTTGCCCTCAGTCTTCAGCATCCAACGCCCGCGCGGGTTTCAACGCGCGGGCGTTTCGCTTTTAATAGGCGGGAATTGATCCCGCAGTTTCTTCGTCATTGTGGAGTGTTCGACCATGGCAGCCCGTTCGGCCATCCTGAACGTCATGACCCGTGCGGCCGAGAAGGCCGGCAAGGCCATCCTGCGCGATTTCGGCGAGGTCGAGCACTTGCAGGTCTCCCGCAAGGGTCCGTCCGACTTCGTGTCCGCCGCCGACCAGAAGGCCGAGCGTATCGTGCGCGAAGAACTTCAGAAGGCGCGGCCCGATTTCGGCCTGCTGCTGGAAGAAACCGGTGAGATCAAGGGCAAGGACACGGCCCACCGCTTCATCGTCGATCCCCTGGACGGCACCACCAACTTCCTGCACGGCCTGCCGCACTGGGCCATCTCCATCGCGCTGGAGCGTGAGGGCGAGATCATCGCCGGCGTCGTCTATGAACCCGTGCATGACGAGATGTTCTGGGCCGAAAAGGGCGCGGGCGCCTTCCTGAACCATACCCGCCTGCGCGTTTCCTCGCGCCGTCAGCTGGCCGACAGCCTGATCGCCACCGGCATCCCCTTCCGCGGCCATGGCAATGCGCCCGTGTTTTTGCAGCAGTTGGAAGCCCTGATGGGGCAGGTGGCGGGCATCCGCCGCTGGGGTGCGGCCTCGCTGGACCTCGCCTACACCGCCGCCGGTCGCTTTGACGGTTTCTTCGAAGCCGACCTGAAGCCCTGGGACATGGCCGCCGGCCTGCTGCTGGTCACCGAAGCCGGTGGCTTCGTCAGCGAGATCGGCCCCGGCAAGTCCCCGCTGGCCAGCGGCTCCATCCTGGCCGCCAATGCCAACCTGCATTCCCACCTGGCCGTCGTCCTGCGCAACGCCGGCAAGCCCAAGACGGCCCCGGCGGAAAAGCCGAAGGCGTAAATGAGCCGTAGGTCAGGTCGAGCTGGAGGCGAGCCCTGACAGATATGGGTTGAAAGCCTTTTCTGTCAGGGCGGGGCGTCAGCCCCGACCTGACCTACCGGCACCGGCCCGCCCGTGGCCCAATCCAGCAGCTGAACCGTATGCAGGATCGGCAGGGCCGTACCCGTCCCGATCTGCGTCATGCAGCCTATATTGCCGGCGGCGATCACGTCGGGCCGCGTCCCCTCGATCGCCGCCACCTTCGCATCGCGCAACTGACCCGACAGCTCTGGCTGCAACAGATTGTAGGTGCCCGCCGACCCGCAGCAGAGATGCCCATCCGGCACCTCCAGCACTGTGAACCCGGCCTGACGCAGCAGGTCGCGCGGTGGGTCCTTCACCTTCTGCCCATGCTGTAGCGAACAGGCCGCGTGATAGGCCACGCGCAGGGGCCGGGGCGCCTTCGCTTCTGCCGGCAAGCCCAGCAGCACCACCACCTCCGTCACATCCCGCGCCAGCGCCGATACCGCCGCCGCCGGTCCCGCCAGCACGGGATCATCGCGGAACATATAGCCGTAGTCCTTAACGGTGGTACCACAGCCGCTGGCCGTCACGATGATGGCGTCCAGGCCATTGCCCTCCACCTCCGCCATCCAGGCGCGGATATTGGCCGCCGCGAACCCGTGCCCGTTGCGCCCCATATGGTGGGTCAGGGCACCGCAGCAGCCCACCCCCTTGGCCACCACCACTTCCGCCCCCAACCGGGTCAACAGGCGGATGGCCGCGTCATTGATATCGGGGTTCAGCGCGGGCTGCACACAGCCGGGCAGCAGCGCCACCCGCATGCGCCTTGACCCCTGCGCGGGGAACACGCCCGGCCCTTCCTGCGCCCCTTTCGGATGCACCTTCTCCGGCGCCATATCCAGCATGCCCCGCAGGTCGGGCGGCAGCAGGGCGCGGAACGGTCGGGCCAGTTTCGCCAGCCCCATGGCCGCCCGGAACCGCCCCGCATGCGGCAGCATCCGCGCCAGCGCCGCCCGCGTCAGCCGCACCTTCACCGGGCGCTTGCCCGTACGCTCAATATGGGCGCGGGCATGATCGACCAGATGCATGTAATGCACGCCCGACGGGCAGGTGGTCATACAGGACAGGCACGACAGGCAGCGGTCGATATGATGGGTTTCCACCGGCCCGGCATCCCGACCGCTTTCCAGCATATCCTTGATCAGATAGATGCGGCCGCGCGGGCTGTCGCGCTCATCCCCCGTCAGGCGGTATGTGGGACAGGTGGCCGTGCAGAACCCGCAATGGACACAGGTCCGCAGGATCTTCTCCGCTTCCGCCGTACCGCTGTCGGCCAGTTGCGCCAGGGTGAAGTGGGTCTGCATCACACCCCCATCAGGCCGGGATTGAGGATGCCTGCCGGGTCAAACTGCGCCTTCACCCGCGCCGTCAGGGCGGCCAGCGGGCCGGGCAGCGGCTGAAACACCGGCACCAGCGCCTTCACCGCATCGGGTGCCCGCATCAAGGTCGCATGCCCGTCGGCACCTAACGCGCCGCGCACGACACCCGCCCCCGCATCCGCCATCCCGCCCGGCAGCCCGACCCAGATCAGGCCCCCACCCCAATCCAGCCAGCCCAGCGCACGCGGGATCGCGGCCCGGATGGCGGACAGCACCCCCATCCCCGCCATGGGCGGCACCGACAGGCGCCAGACATCCAGGTCGGGCCGTTCGGCCAGCGGCATCGCATCGCGCAGACACGCCCACAGCGCCGCCGATTCGTCCCCCTCCAGCACCGCCATGGCCGCCCGCCCCTCCAGCAACCGTTCAAGTGCTGCCAGCCGTTCCGCCACCGATACCGAAACCCCATCCAGCCGCAGCAGCACGCAGGGTGTGCGGTCGGGCAGCAACCCGTCCAGCGGCAGGTAGGATGGCGTGAAGGCTGCCGCCCCCACCTCTGCCGCCGAACCCAGCGCATCGGCCAGGACGCGGCTGGCCTCCGCGCCGTCGATCCCCGCCAGGACCAGCGTCTTGGACAAGAGCGGGGCCGGCAGCACCTTGACCACGATCTCCGTCATCAGGCCCAGCGTGCCATGCGCCCCGGTCAGCAGCTTGGGCAGATCAAAGCCCGTGACATTCTTCACCACCTTGCCGCCCGACCGGAAAACCCGCCCGTCGCCGGCAATGGCATTCATGCCCAGAACATGGTCGCGCACGGCCCCGGCCTTCACCCGCCCCGGCCCCGACAGGCCCGTGGCCACCA
Organism: Niveispirillum sp. FG156; assembly: GCF_057809555.1. NCBI lineage: Bacteria > Pseudomonadati > Pseudomonadota > Alphaproteobacteria > Rhodospirillales > Azospirillaceae > Niveispirillum > Niveispirillum sp. FG156. The sequence goes on from NZ_JBMDKE010000016.1 coordinate 56,778, forward strand.
CCCCACCCAGCGTATCCGTGCCGGCGGGACGGCCATAAAGCGGCCCCAGGTCCGGCGGCTCAAACGCCAGGGCTTGCCCCTTGGCCGACAGCAGGGCTCGCAGTTCCACCATCGTCACCCCCGGTTCGGCCACCAGGATCAGTTCCGCCGGCTCATACGACACCACCTGCGACAGCGACGACAGCGACAGGACCGTGCCCGCGACCGCGTGGCCCAGGCCCGGCTTGCTGCCGCCGCCGGTCAGGCGTAAGGACTGGCCGGCGCGCACCGCGTCGATGAAGGGAGAAAGCCTGTCGGCCATGGGTGTCCGCCACCTTGATGAAATTCGGCGGCATTCTGGGGGTGCGGCGGGCCGCCTGTCACCCCCTTCAATAATCCCATTGGAACTGCACGCCGACCTTGCTTTCGGTCCCGACCTCGCCGCGCGCCTTGATATGGTCGGTGATGCCATATTCCACGGTCGCCTTGCTCTGCCCGGTGCCCAGCTCCTGCTCCACCCCGACATAGATATTGTCGCCGATATAGCGACCGGCGGCCACGGTGCCGGCCCCCGTGCCATCCTCGCTGCCCCGGAATTCCAGCCGGTCCACGCCGAGCGAGCGTTTCACATTGTCGACAAAGCCAGGGCCCCCGCCGAACAGGCCCGACAATTGCGCCGCCGACTGCGCCAGCTGCACCGCCTCCAGCGCCGACAACTGCCCCGCCCCACGGTTGAACAGCAGCCGGGCCAGCACTTCGTCTTCGGGATAGGGCGGCTGCGACGACAGTTTCACCGTCGGTTTCGACGGACGGCCCGTGACGGCCACGATGGCCGTCAGATCACCGCGCTGCGTGCGCGCCTCCACATCCAGCGAGGGGTCGAAGGTGCCATCGCCCAGGAAACTGACATTGGCCCGCGACAGGGTGAAGGTCTGGCCCAGCAGCCCCATCTCACCCTTGACCAGCGACACGTTGCCCGACAAAAGCGGCAGATCCGCCGTCCCGCGCAGTTTCAACGACGCTTTCAGTTCCGCATCCAGCCCCCGGCCCGCGACATAGATCTGGTTGGGTGCCTCCACATCGATATTCAGGCCGATGATCAGGGCGGGCGGCGGCGTTCCCTCCGCCTTGGCATTGGCGCTGCTGACGGCACCGGGCGGGGCGATGCGGCGGGGATGGTTGATCTCCACCACCTTCACCTCCACCACCGTGGGCGGCAGCTTGTCGGGAATGCGGATATGGGCGTTGGCCACATCCACCCGGCCCGCGATCATCATCTGCGTCGGCTTGCCGGTGACGGTGATATCGGCGCCGGCCACCGCCTGCACCATGTCGATCCCGGCCAGCTTGGCCTTTTTCGCGGTCAGGCGCAGGTCGATCTGCCGGTCGCCGCGTTCGGGGCGCAAACCGACACTGCCGGCCAGGGTGACGGTGCCGCCGCCCGGCGTCTTGCCCTCAAACCGGTCGATCACCAGCCCTTCGGGGTCACCCTTCAACACCGCCTCGATATCGGTGATCTGCGTGCCCCAGCGCTGGTTCTCGTACCGGGCATTGTTCAGCGTGACACTGCCCGTCAGCTGCCGGTCGGCCAGGGTGCCGCCCAGGGTCAGGTCCAGCACCATCTGCCCACCCAGCCGGTCACCCGTCGTCGCCAGCAGGTCGTTCAGCCGGCGCAGCGCCACATTGCCCTCCAGCCGGCCGCTGACCGGTTTGTCGGTGGGCATGGCGATGCTGGTCGCCGATCCGCGCATTTCCAGCGGCAGGTCGGCCCGCGCCGACAGGCCGACACCCGAGCCTGCGCTGTCGATTCTGGCATTAACCGCCACACGCCCCTTCTGCCAATCAGCAGTCAGGGTGGCCCCCAGCGGCGAAGGCCCTTTCAGGACCTGCGGCGCCAGCGCGAATTCCGACAGTTTCAGCGACATCACGCCCTTGGGATCGGCCACGGTGCCCGACAGGCTGGCCGTGCCATCCAGATGGCCATAGAGCGTCAGGGTCGGGTCGATCAGGCGCACCCAGTTGAGCGGCAGCTTGGTCAGCGACACCCGCCCGCCCAGCGCCTTGGGCGACAGGTCCGCCGTCACCTCCACCCGCGCATCACCGGCCAGAACCACCAGACCCTGCACGCCCACCACGCCCTCGCCAAAGGACAGGGTGGCGGGATTGGCCAGCCGGAATTCCGTATCGCCATAGGCCCCCGAAAGGGTGCCCAGCCCCACCCGCGTGATCGCGTCTTTGGCCCCCGTCGCCAATTGCCCCGCGATGGACAGGCGCACCGGCGCCGACCCGCGCTTGCCCGACAGGTCGAAGGACAGTGCCGTGGCCGACAGCGGCCCCCGCGCCGACCCCGTGATCTTGTCCAGGTCCAGGGTCCCGGCATCGACGCCGGTAACGGTAAAGCCCGCATCGACGCCGGGCACCTTCTCCGTCCCGTACAGGCGCGCCGACAGGGCGATGGAAGCCACCTTCTGCCCGTGCCAGCGCCGCCAGATTTCCTTGAAATCGGCCTTCACATCCGCGAACTGCCGGCCCTTTTCATGGCTGAGCGCGATAGTGACGCTGCCATTGCCCCAGACCTCGTCCCCCGCGATGAAGGCCAGGATGCCCAGGTCGGGCACGGTACCGGTCAGCCGACCTGCCGCCAGCCCCGTGCCGGTATCCAGCGACAGATCGCCATTGAACCGGTTCAGGCCGATCACCGCCTCGATCCCGGCCAGCGACAGGGTGGAACCCGTCTGTGACAACTCGCTGCCCAGGGCGATGCGCTGCCCGTTCAGGCTGCTGGTCACGTCAATCCGGCCCTTCGCCGCCTTGGGCAGGCCCGACAGCCGCGCATCCAGGCGCGTATCGTTCAGCTGCAACCCATCCATGGTCAGCCCGTCCGCCACCATTTCCAGCGTCATCGTGTCGGGACCGGGGCTTTTCAGCCGGGCCGTGACACCGCCCGCCACAGCCACGCCCAGCGCCGGCGACAGAGGCGACAGGTCCGCCACCTCCACCACCGCGTCGGCGTTGATGCCCTTGGGACCGTACCGCCCCTCCCCACCGACCTTCAGCTGCGGGTTGGTCAACGACAGGCGGCGCAGCGCCATCTCCTCCCCCGCCACCTCCAGATCGGCGAAAATCTCCGTCCGGCCCGACAGAAGCGGGTCCAGGGCCGCGATGCCCGCCGCCAGTTCCTTGCCCTCGCCCTGCATGACCAGCGCCGTCTGTCCGCCCGCGCGGCGCAGTTTGCCCTCCACGGCCAGCGATCCGGACAGTTTGCGCCCCGCCACCCCGGACAGCGGCGCTAAGTCCTTGGCCGACAGGGTCAGGGCCAGTTCACCATCCCGGCCCCAGCCGGTCAGCGATCCGCTGGCCGTGGCCGACAGGGCGGTGCCGATGAACCCGGCCTTGGCAATGTCGATCCCGCCCTTGGCGCGGGTCACGGTCAATTCGGCGGCCAGATCGGATGTGCCCCCCGTCAGGGCCGACAGCGGCCCCGACGCCCCGTCCAGATGCAGGGCGGCGATGATCGCCGTCCTGTCCATCCCCTTGGCCGACAGTTTCACGCCCAGGCTGTTCAGCGTCAGGTCGGGCAGGACGGGGGCGTCCAGCACCATGTCGGTGGCCAGTTCCGGTGCGTCGGGCGTGCCGGTCAGGGTCACGCTGCCGCGCGCCGCCTTCATCCGCACCGGCCCCATCATGGGCGACAGCAGGGCCGCATCCGGTACCTCCACCCAGGCGCCGACATTGATGGCGCGGGTCTTGATGTCAAAGGCGCCGCCCCCCGACAGCTTGCCGATCGCCGTCTGGATGCCGACACCGTCCAGCGCCAGCTTCACACCCGGATCGATCAGGCCACCGGCCCCGATGCGCAGGTCCGGCCCGACCAGGGGGCGGATATCGGGCGGCAGCAGGGCCTGCACATTGCCCGACAGGTCCAGGCCGAAGGTCAGCTTGTTGCCCGACGGCCTGATCCTGAATTCCGCCCTGGCATCGGCGGCATCGCCGGCCTTGGCCGTGGCCGTCCCCGTCCAATCGGTCAGCGGCCCATCGCCCTTCAGGGTCAGGGTCACGGGCGGGCGGCCCGGAATGTCCAGCAATTCGGCAATCAGCCCGTTACCCTGTTCCAGCGCCTCCGCCGTCAGGGTCAGGCGGCGGCCGGGCCGGTAGTCGCCGGCAAGGGTCAATGTGCCGGGCCGGTCATCGATACGCTTCACATCCAGCGATCCCGCCCCGCCCAGTTCGCCCGCCGGCAACCGCCCCTGCCCGGCCAGGGTCAGCACCGCCGGATTGCCATCCAGCAGGTCCGGCCCCAGCGTCACCCGCTCCACCGCCAGCCGCGACAGGGTGACGGCAACGGGCAGGTGCGGCAGCCCGCCCTTGTCATTGGGATCATCCGGCTTGGGCAGCGGCGCACGCGCCACCGTCACGGCCTTTGCCGACAGATCGTCCACCGACAAGGTGCGGGAGAACAGGGCCCAGGGGTTCCAGGCCAGATGCGCGCCATCCACCGTCAGCCAGACGCCGTCGGCATCTTCCATGGTGATCCGTGCGGCGCGCAGGTCGAAGATCGACCCGTCCGCCCCCTCGACCGTCAGTTCCGGCACAGCCTCCCCGGCCTTGGACAGCACGAAATCACGGCCCGACGGGGTGGACAGCCAGATGCCCGCCGATACGGCGATCAGGACGACCAGACCGATCAGCCCCGCGACACCGGCGGCGACCCAGATCAGGATGGGGCGAAGGCGGTTGAAATCGCTCATCATCCCCTCCTTAAAACGCTTGGCCGATGGAGATGTAGAACTGGAACGCCTTGTCCCCGTCGCGCTTGTTCAGCGGCACCGCCACATCCAGGCGGATGGGGCCGATGACGGTGTGATAGCGTCCGCCGATACCGGCGGCATAGCGCAGGCCCTGGCCCAGCTTGGGATATTCGGTCGTATAGACATTGCCGGCATCGATAAAGGGGACCACGGCGATGTCTTCGGTCACCTTCACCCGCATCTCTGCGGACATTTCCAGCAGTGAGACACCGCCCAGCGGCTCTCCGTTCGTGTCGCGCGGCCCCACCTCCTGATAGCCATAGCCACGGATCGACCCGCCGCCGCCGGCAAAGAAGCGTTTATCAGCGGGCACATCCAGAAGCCCGCCGCCGATCACGGCGCCATAGACGCCGCGCAGCGCGCCCACGTACCAGCCATCATCCTTGAAATCGAAATAGGCGCTGCCGCCGACCCGCGCGACCGTGAAACTGTTGCTGTCCCCGAACGCCGCCAGATAGGGGGTGACGGCGCCTGACAGGCGGAAACCCTTGGTCGGGTTCAACAGATCGTTGGACCGGTCCCAGGTGATGGCGGCGGGAATACCGACCAGGGTGTTGCGCGTGGTCTGCAGGCTTTCCTCGATCTTGGACTGTTCCGCCGTCACGCCCAGGCTGGCCTTCAACCCCTTGCCCAGCTTGCGCTCCACCGCACCCGTCAAGACCAGCGCTTGCCGGCGATAGGCGTCGGGCCGTTCCGACAGCGCCTCCGCCGACAGGTTCAGCGACTGGCGGCGTGACAGGAAATCCGGCTGCTGATAGGTGCCGGCCAGACGGTAATCGAAATCGCTGGCGCTGGTTTCGCCGCGTCGGGAGATGCCGGCGACCGAAGCATCGACGCGCAGCTTCTCGGCATTGCCCATCAGGTTGCGGTCACCCCAATAGGCATTGGCCCCGAAGCCGTCCTCGGTCCCGTAATCGGCACCGAAACCGACATAGTTCATTTCCCGCTCGGCCAGATCGACCAGGACGGGCGCCTTCTGATCGCCCGTCGGCTGATCGGCCAGCCGCAGCCGGACCGACGAAAAGACGCCCAGATCGGCCAGGGCCTGGCGCCCCTCCTCCATGGTGGCGGGGTGATAGGCATCCCCTTCGCGCCAGGGCAGGCGGCGGCGGGCCGCGCGCTGCGACACCTCGTCCAGACCGTTGAAAGTGACATCGCCGAACGCCACTTTCGGTCCGGGATCAACGACATAGGTGACGTCCATGCCCTGCTTAGCATGGTCCACGATCAGCTTGCGATCCAGCAGGCGGGCATAGGCATAGCCCTTTTCCGCCAGGCGCGGCAGGATGCGGCCTTCGGCATCCACCACCGAAGGTGCCCGCGCATCCGATCCGATGGCCAGGCCCAACGCATCCGGGGCCGGCGCGCCATCGGGCAAGGGCTGTTCATCCGGGCCGGCAATGGCGACCGATGTCACCTTGTACCGTGCCCCCTCCTCCACCCGGATCAGGACCTTGGCGGGAACCACATCGACATCGATCTCTGCATCGACAATGGCGTCATAGAAACCTTCGGACCGCAGGGCGGCCCGGAACCGGTCCAGATCGGCATCGGCCCGACGGCCTAGGCCGATGGGCGAGGGCGGCGGGTCTTCCTTCAGGGCGACAAGGCTGGAGACTTCGTTCAGCAGTTTGACCAAGTGTGGATGATCATCCACGCCTTCGATCACCACCTCATATGTCGTCTCCTGGGCATGAATGGGCACCGCCGCCAAGGCAGCCGCCGCCATCAGCATCCATTTTTGCCATCTGCCTTGGGTCATTATCCTCCCCCGGTTGCCGCCATGGTGGCATGGGCCGGGGGCGGCTTTCCAGGGGTAAGGCACAGGCGCTTTGGTGTTAGGCCAACGGGCAGGCTCACTGCCTTCGCTTTTCACCAACCCCTTGATGGAACGTTAACCGCGATCCGACGAAACGCAGGGCAGCCCCACCTTCTGCACCCTACCGAAGACGGCCCGAAACGATTATATTGCGCCGCGAAACAGCCCGGCCACCCCCGCTCCCCGTTCATCTGAACGGCTGACAGGGTTGCCGGGCGTTTTTCATGCGCGAACCCCGATCCGGCGGACATAGTCATTGGGCGGCGCGCGACCAGCACCAGGCACGCAGGACCGTACCCATGCAATTGCGCAATATCGCCATCATCGCCCACGTCGATCATGGTAAGACCACCCTCGTCGACATGCTGCTGAAGCAGTCCGGCACTTTCCGTGAAAACCAGCAGGTCGCCGAGCGCGCCATGGACAGCAACGACCTGGAACGTGAGCGCGGCATCACGATCCTGGCCAAGTGCACGTCCGTTGTCTGGAACGACGTCCGCATCAACATCGTCGATACGCCGGGCCACGCCGATTTCGGCGGCGAGGTGGAGCGTATCCTGAACATGGTGGACGGCGTCTGCCTGCTGGTGGATAGCGCCGAAGGCCCGCTGCCGCAGACCAAGTTCGTGCTGGGCAAGGCCCTGAAGCTGGGCATGCGCCCGATGGTGATCGTGAACAAGATCGACCGTCAGGACGCGCGGCCCGACGAAGTGCATAACGAGATTTTCGACCTGTTCGCCTCGTTGGACGCCACCGACGAGCAGCTGGACTTCCCGACCCTGTTCGCGTCCGGCCGCAACGGCTGGGCCGTCACCGACCTGAATGACGAGCGCAAGGATCTCACCCCGCTGTTCGAGCTGGTGGTCAACCACGTCCCGGCCCCGAAGGTCGGCAGCGTCGATGAACCGTTCACCATGCTGGCCACCACGCTAGAAGCCAACCCGTATCTGGGCCGCATCCTGACGGGCCGCATCCAGTCCGGTCGCGTCAAGACCAACATGGCCATCAAGGCCCTGTCCCGCGACGGCAAGCTGATCGAGCAGGGCCGCGCGTCGAAGGTTCTGGCCTTCCGTGGTCTGGAGCGCGTGCCGGTCGAAGAGGCGCAGGCCGGTGACATCGTCGCCATCGCCGGTCTGGTGAAGACCACCGTCGCCGACAGCATCGTCGATATGAGCGTCGAGAACGCCCTGCCGGCGCAGCCGATCGACCCGCCGACCCTGGCCATGACCTTCTCGGTCAATGACAGCCCGCTCGCCGGTCGTGAAGGTGACAAGGTCACCAGCCGCATGATCCGCGACCGTCTGATGCGTGAAGCCGAAGGCAATGTCGCCCTGCGCATCCGCGAGACCGAGAGCGCCGACGCGTTCGAGGTGGCGGGCCGTGGCGAGTTGCAGCTGGGCATCCTGATCGAAACCATGCGCCGCGAAGGCTTCGAGCTGTCGATCAGCCGTCCGCGCGTGGTCATGAAGACCGACGCCGCCACCGGTCAGCGTCTGGAGCCGATCGAGGAAGTCGTCGTCGACGTGGACGAGGATTTCTCCGGCGTCGTCGTGCAGAAGATCGCCGAGCGCAAGGGCGAGATGCTGGAAATGCGTCCGTCGGGCGCTGGCAAGGTCCGTCTGGTGTTCCACGTCCCCTCGCGTGGCCTGATCGGCTATCAGGGCGAGTTCCTGACCGACACCCGTGGTACCGGCGTCATCAACCGCCTGTTCCATGATTACGCTCCGTACAAGGGCCCGATCCCCGGTCGTCGCAACGGCGTGCTGATCTCCAACGCCGAGGGCGAGGCCGTGGCCTATGCCCTGTGGAACCTGGAAGATCGCGGCCCGATGATGATCGAGCCCGGCTGGAAGGTCTATGAGGGCATGATCGTGGGTGAGCATACCCGCGAGAACGACCTGGAAGTGAATGTTCAGAAGGGCAAGAAGCTCACGAACATCCGCACCACCAGCAAGGACGAAGCCGTCACCCTGACGCCGCCCATCCGCATGGCCCTGGAAAAGGCTCTGGCTTATATCCAGGACGACGAGCTGGTGGAAGTGACGCCGAAGTCCATCCGCCTGCGCAAGAAGCTGCTGGACCCGAACGAACGCAAGCGCGCCGAGCGTCAGGCCGAAGCCGGCTGATCGCTGGTTCTGGTTTGAAAAGACGACAAGGGGAGGCCTGGAAACAGGCCTCCCCTTTTTGTTTTAGGGGTGGGCAGGTGACGCAGACCGGCACCAGTGATATTCTATGAACGCCGACGGGATATTGGAGTTCAGAAATGACCAAGACCCAGTTTGAAACCATCAAGGACGCGCTGGCGGAATATACCCGCAAGGCGACCACATCGGCACAGCAGGCCCGTAAGACCTTGGTTCGCGAAGGCATCTATGACCGCGACGGCAAATTAAACGCCAATTACCGCGAAGAGCAGACGACAGCCTCCTGACGGCCCCCAAAATCCGTCCAAATCATGGCGGAAGGCCTCCCGGATACCGGCTTAAATGGCCCCTTCCGGCCCGGCCCCGTCCTTGCCGCCCCATAATCGACATGAAATGCTCTTTTCCTCAAAGGGGCACCACGCCTCAACCTTCGGGGGAGCGGGATGGCGAACCGGGTGAAGCAGATGGCCGACATGCATATCGGTCGGCATCTGAGCTATAGCGACAGCGAGCGGCGGGCGGATGAGACGCGCGGGGCCCGCGACGGGGAGAAGGGCTTCCCGCCGCTGGATGCGCCGCAGAACCCCGTGCAGGATCAGGTGCTGGCCCAGGTCACCGCCGATTTCGCCGCCTATGAGAAGGCGCGCCTGACCTATCTGTCGGAACTGGACATCGCCGAGCAGCAGAAGCTGAAGGAACGGGACGAGGGTCTGGTCAATCGCCGCCGCACCCTGCAGGATGAAAAACAGCGCGCCCTGAACGACCTGTCACACAAGGTCGGGCCCGACAGCCCCGCATTCCGCGACCTGACCGAACGCAAGTCGGAAGCCGTCGCCACCGTCGCCCGGTTGCAGGCGGAACTGGCCCGGCCCCTGCGTGTCTCCATGGTCTGGGCCTATCCGTTCCTGATGCTGCTGGTCTGTCTGGCCGAGGTGCCGGTCAACCGCATGGCGTTCGAATTCTTCTTTCAGGAAACGCCACTTCTCTCCCTGTTCATCTCGCTGATCATCGGCGGAGTGCTGGCCCTGTTCGCGCATTTCATCGGCCTGTGGTTGAAACAGGCGAACCAGCATGAACGGATGCAGGCGCGGCTTTCCTATTACGCCGGTGCCGCCGTTCTGGCCGGCCTGTCGGGCACGCTGGTCTATTTCATCGCGGCGGTGCGCGAACATTTCCTGCGCCTGCTGGAGGCGGACACCAACAGCTCCTTCGCCGATCTGCTGCGCCAGGGCGACCTGACCAGCACGGCGGCGCAGGTGACCGGCACCGAACTGGGTTCCGCCGGCTGGACCCTGCTGGTCATCAATCTAGTGATCCTGACGGTCGGCGTCGTTGCATCCTTCGTGCGGCATGATCCGCACCCGGATTATGAACGCCTGACCCGCAAGGCCGAAAAGGCCCGCAAGCGCGTGACCCGCCGGGAAACCGACTATAACAAGCAGCGCATGCAGGCAAGCCGCAAGTATGACGACATGATCGCAGCATTGAACCGGCAGATCGAACAGTTGGAAAAGGACATCGCCACCATCCAGGCCGACCGCAAATCCGCCGGCGCCGATTATGAACAGAGCCTGCGCCAGCTGGGCATGAACAGCCATAACCGGCTGATCAATTACCGCATCGGCAATCTGCGCGCCCGCAGCGACGGCACGCCTGCCTGCCTGCGCGAAATCCCATCCGCCTTGCAGATCAGTGCGCAATTGCTGCGGGCGGTGCGGGGATGAGGCTGGGGCGGCTCCTGCTTATCCTGGCGCTGCTGGCCGGTCTGGCGCCCGCCGCCCCGGCCGCGCGGCAGGATTACTGCAAGCAGGGCACGGGCACCGTCGCCCTGCTGGTGGATCGCACCACCCAGTATGACCAGCAGGATATCGACATCCTGATCGCGGGTCTTGACCGGTTCGTAGGCGAGTTGAAGCCCGGTGACCGGCTGGTGGTCCATACCATCACCGACGATTATGCGGCGTCTGCCCGCAAGTTTGAGGAATGCGTGCCCGGCTGCCCCGAAGGCGGCGGCCTGACCGACTGGATCATGGCCACCTGCAAGCCGACCGTCGCCAAGGCGGAAAACCGAGAGTTCAAACGCCGGCTGGCCCAGGTGCTGATCGGCATGCTGAAAGAGAAGCAGGCCTATCCACGCTCTGAAATCCTGCGCACCATCGGCAATGTCGCCGAAACCTGGAAACCGCGCGGCCTGAACCGGATGATCGTCTTCTCCGACCTTCTGGAACATTCCGACGTACTGCCCTACACGGCCCTGTCGGAGGGGCAGCCCGCAAAGAACCTGCGCACCGTCACCGATCAACGGCTTCTGGCGCCGCTGTCACAGGTGCAAGTCGACATGTTCGGCTTTGGCCGGGGCCATGACCCCGGCCGCAAGTCCCTGCCCCGCCCCGTGGAGAACCGGGTGCGGGATTTCTGGACCGCCTACCTGAAGGCCAGCGGCGCCAGCAGCATCCGCATCGGCCTCTGGTATGGGGGGCACGGAGAATAGGAATTGTGACCGGTGGGCTTGTCATTGCGGTTATGTAGCGCGGATTAGGCGTCAGCCGTAATCCGCGGGACCCCGTCTCCAGCGTCGCTCCGCGGATTACGCTGACGCTAATCCGCGCTACGATCACGCCGTGAGCTATGATTTCAAGCCGCCGGCTGGTCTAACCACCCCTCACGCCTCCATAAACAGATCGCGGCCATCGGCCACGCGCTTCATCATGCTGGCGCGCAGCTTGTTCATGGCGCGGCTTTCCAGCTGGCGGACGCGTTCCTTGGACACGCCAAGCGCACGGCCCAGTTCTTCCAGCGTCGCCCCTTCGTCGCGCAGGCGGCGTTCGGCGATGATCTGACGTTCGCGCGGCGACAGTTCGCCCAGCGCTTCGGCCAGCCACTTTGACCGCATGCGCCCGTCGCGCATACCGATCACCACATCCTCGGGGTTGGGGCGGCTGTCGGGCAGGATGTCCTGCCATTCCGCTTCGCCATCCATGACCATGGTGGCATTCAACGACTGGTCACAGGCGGCCAGCCGCATCTCCATCGTCTCTACCTCCCGCGCGTCGATATCCAGTTCGCGGGCAATCTGCTGGCGCGCATCGGTGGACAAATGGTCGGACGACGGATTGTCGGCGATCTTGGCGCGCAGGCGGCGCAGGTTGAAAAACAGCGATTTCTGCGCCGCCGTGGTGCCGGTACGCACGATGGACCAGTTGCGCAGGATATGGTCCTGCATGGCCGACCGGATCCACCAAGCCGCATAAGTGGAAAAACGCACGTCGCGCTGTGGTTCGAACCGGCCTGCCGCCTGCATCAGGCCGACATTGCCTTCCTGCACCAGATCGCCCATGGGAATGCCATAGTGGCGGAAACGCGTGGCGGTGGAGATCACGAGACGGGTATAGGAACGCACCAGCTCATGCAGCGCCTTCTCGTCCCCCTTTTCCCGCCAGCGGCGGGCCAGATCCAACTCGTGATCACGGGCCAGCAGCGGTTCTTTCATCGAGGCGCGGATGAAAGCCAGGTTGGCACGCTGGGTTTCAGGATCGTCGATGGACGCCATCGGTCACTCTCCGTCGCTGGATCAGGGGGGCATCTGCCCTTGCATGATCCTTGTTACGGAGGCGAAGGACGGTTGGATCAACCGTGCTGAAAATTTTTCAGGCTTCGGCCAGTTCCAGCATCTGCCCGTCGGGGGCAAAGCAGGCGCAGATCAGGCGGCCACCGAAACCGGCCCCGCCATCCAGGCTGGCCGTGAAATCGGTGACGGTCGGGCCCGGCCCATGGGTCGGGTCATAACCGCGCACGACACGGCGGAAACCATTATAGGGTTCCACAATGCGGGCAAAGGAACTGCCGCCCCACCAGAAGATGTCGGCCTGCATATGCAGCGGCTTGGCCGGGTCCAGCCCGGCATTGACGAACAGCAGCTCCGTCGGTGCCCCGTCCGGCGCACTGGTATAGGCGCAGCGGCGCACCGCACTCAGCAGATTGTCATGGCCGGGTGCAGCCCGCATGGCGGCGCGCAGTTCTCCGGTCCAGCGGGCCAGGGTCACGGCCCCTTCCTTGGCCGACACCAGCCCATACTGGGCATTGCCGCCATAGGCCGCGAGCGTGGTGTCCAGCCCCTGCCCGATCATCCATTGCAGAACGGCGGCAGGATCGGGCGCGAACTGAAGCTGCAACAGCTTCTGCCACATCTCCTCCTGCCCGCCACGAAGATAGACGATGTCGGTCGCCACCACGCCACGCCGCGCCATGATCTCGCGCCGGAAGGACAGCAACTCCTCAATCGTCTCGCGTACGGCCACGCCCCGGCCGATCATGTTGCCCAGATAGACCAGACGGTCACCGGGCAGGAAGCGCTTGCCGACATCATCATGCAGGGCCGCCAGACGCGCCGCCTCGCCATGGATGGCACCCACCGCCCACACGCGGCGTGGCCGACCCAGCAAGGCATATTTGCGATCATCCGACATGAGGTCCCGGCAGGTTTTTCTTGGCACCGCCAGTGTAGGGCGTGCGGCGGCGCAAAAAAAGGGGCGTTCAACAAGTGAACGCCCCTTTCATACTAAATATCCCGATTTTTTAACAGCGGGATGCTTGATCTTGTGGGTGTACCCCGATCAAGCCGCCTTGCTCAGCACGGCTTCCAGCTTTTCAGTGGCCTTGCGCTCGTCGATCTTCTCGACGACGGCCAGCTCACGAGCCAGACGCTCCAATGCTGCATGATAAATCTGACGCTCGCTGTAGGACTGGTCGGACTGGTCCTCACCGCGATACAGGTCGCGCACGACCTCCGCGATGGAAACAGGGTCGCCGGAATTGATCTTCGCTTCATATTCCTGGGCGCGGCGGCTCCACATGATGCGCTTGATCTTGCTGGGGCCCTGCAGGGTCTCCATGGCGGCCTTGATCCGGTCCTTGGTGGACAGGCGGCGCAGGCCGGAAGCCTTGGCCTTCGCCACCGGAACCTTCAACGTCATCCGTTCCTTTTCGAACTGGATGGCGTACAGCGTCACGCTCATGTCGGCGATGCTGTGAGTCTCGATCCCGATGATCTGTCCCACGCCGTGGGCCGGATACACAACGTGATCCCCGGTGGTGAAATCTAGGCTTTCGGACATGTCGGTTGCTCTCTTCTTCCGCGCGGGGCGGCGCGCCACGGGAACAAAAATGATAGGGGCCCCGACCGCACAGGCAGCGGGACCTCTCCTGACGAAACACTACGATGGCGAAAGCGGTCGGCACATCAAGCCACGATCACGGGCGCCGTGCCGATCCTCGCTCGACTGAATATAGTCGATGTTACGTCCACATGACAGAGGCGGAACGCGTTGTTCGCCATAAGTTCCGCGCAGAGCGCGTTATGTCGGTCATGCGCCCATCGCATGGGCATTAGCGGACTTCTTAACCACCGGTCAATGATTTTTGCCGGTGGCCACTTCTGGGGCCTCATCAAACTGCCGAGGGCGGTGGATGCCGCCGCCCGGCGCCTGAGGGAACAATAAATCCTTACTTCCCCGGCTTGGGGCTGAAATGCTTCTCGAACTTGTCGGGCACACCCTTCCACGCGTCGGCGTCGGGCAGCGGGTCCTTGCGGCGGTTGATGACGGGCCACTGCCCGGCATATTCGCGGTTCATGGCCAGCCACTGTTCGGCGCGCGGGTCAGTGTCGGGCAGGATGGCCTCGGCGGGGCATTCCGGCTCGCACACGCCGCAATCGATGCATTCATCGGGATGGATGACCAGCGTGTTCTCACCCTCGTAGAAGCAGTCGACAGGACAGACTTCAACGCAGTCGGTGTATTTGCACTTGATGCAGGCCTCGGTAACGACGTAGGGCATCCCCGGAACTCCAAAAAGCGTGGCGCACGCAATCGATATAATCAGCGCCACAGGTAGACAATCCGACAGACGCGCGCAACTGCTTGCTTGGTCTGACCCGGCATGCAGGACGAAATGGGCTTGGCGCATCGGCCCCCGCCCCCTACCTTTGGCCCTATGATGATTGATGAAAAACGCCACGCCCCCGCCACGCTGCGCAACCGGCAACCGCTGCTGGATGCCCTGCGCCCGCATCTGCCGGAAACCGGCCTGCTGCTGGAAATCGCCAGCGGCAGCGGGGAACATGCGGTTTTCCTGGCCGAAAACCTGCCGGCCCTGACGTTACAGCCCAGCGACCCCGACGAGGACGCTCGCGCCAGCATCCGCGCTTGGGCGGGTGAGACCGGCCTGGCCAACCTGCGCCCACCATTGGCGCTCGACGCCGCCCGTCTCGATACCTGGCCCGATATCCGGCCCGACGCCATCTTGTGCGTGAACATGATCCATATCGCACCCTGGGATGCCGCCATCGGCCTGTTCACGGGTGCGGGCCGTCTGCTGCAACCGGGTGCGCCGCTCTGCCTTTACGGCCCTTATAAGCGGGGTGGGCAGCATACAGCCGACAGCAATGCCGCCTTCGATGCCGACCTGAAGGCCCGCAACCCGGCCTGGGGCGTGCGCGACCTGGAACGGGTGGCGGACCTTGCCGCCGCCAACGGCTTCACCGGGCCGGAGATCATCCAGATGCCCGCCAACAACCTGACCGTCATCTTCCACCGCACCTGACCGGGGACGGCAGAGGCGGCGGAATGGCTGACTTTCCGACCGTTCTCTGCTACACTCGGTTTCTCAACGCCCCTTCCCTGTCCGCCGCAATCCGACGCCATTGGCGTTCGGATCGGGTACGGCGTGAACCATGAAACACCCTCTTATTTTCTGTTACATCCGGTTGCACGGGCACCCGCATTCGGAGGGGCGAAGGCCCAAGCTCTGAAACACCCCTATGTTTTCTGTTGCATCTGGTTGCACGGGGTCAGGATCGCGCCAACAGCCTCGTTGTATTTCACCAGACATAACGATAATCTGCCGCCACCTTCTTTCAGGTCAGGATGCATCATGGCCCGTTTCCGTCTTTCCTCCTTTATCCTGGCCCTGTCGCTGGCCTTCGCACCGGCGGCCTGGGCAAAGGACACGACCGTCTATGCTGCGGCCAGCCTGAAGACGGCATTGGATGAGGCATTGGTGGCCTACAAGGCGCAGACGGGCAGCACCGCCACCGCCGCCTATGCCGCCAGTTCCGCCCTCGCCAAACAGATCGAGGCGGGGGCACCGGCGGATATCTTCATCTCCGCCGATCAGGAATGGATGGATTATCTGGTCAAGGCCGGGCTGGTACAGGCCGACAGCCGCTTCACCTTCCTGGGCAATCAGCTGGTGCTGGTCATGGAACGGTCGCAGGCAAGGCGCCTGACCATTGATGGCAATCTGGATATCGCCGCCCTGTTGAAGGGTCAGCGGCTGGCCGTGGGCGATGTCAATGCCGTGCCGGCAGGCCGCTATGCCAAGGCGGCACTGACCAAGCTGGGCTTGTGGGCCAAGGTGTCAGACAGGCTGGCACCTGCCGAAAATGTCCGCGCCGCCCTGGCGCTGGTGGCGCGGGGGGAGGCCGGGGCCGGCA
This sequence comes from Niveispirillum sp. FG156, assembly GCF_057809555.1. Taxonomy (NCBI): domain Bacteria; kingdom Pseudomonadati; phylum Pseudomonadota; class Alphaproteobacteria; order Rhodospirillales; family Azospirillaceae; genus Niveispirillum; species Niveispirillum sp. FG156. The sequence goes on from NZ_JBMDKE010000016.1 coordinate 73,020, forward strand.
TCGTCTATGCCACCGACGCGCGGGTTGAACCCGGCGTGGCCATTGTCGGCGTCTTTCCCGCCGACAGCCATCCCCCGATTGAGTATCCTGTGGCTCTGCTGAAGGGGGCGGACAAGGCCGCCACCCAGCCGCTGCTGGACTTCCTGAAGACAGACGAAGGGCGGCGTCACTTCATCAATCAGGGCTTCACGGTGCTGACCAACTAATGGGGACCTTCACGGCGGAGGAAATGACGGCCATCTGGCTGTCGGTGCAGGTGGCCTGCTGGGCCACCGCCGTCAGCCTGGGGCCGGGCATCCTGGTCGCCTGGCTGCTGGCCCGCCGGTCCTTTCCGGGGCGTATCCTCTTGGATGCGCTGGTGCATCTGCCCCTGGTCCTGCCGCCGGTCGTCACAGGCTATCTGTTGCTGCTGCTGTTCGGGCGCAAGGGGCCGGTGGGGCAGGTGCTGGCCGAATTCGGGATCGTGCTGGCCTTCAACTGGACCGGGGCCGTGCTGGCCTGTTCGGTCATGGCCTTCCCCCTGCTGGTCCGCGCCATCCGCCTATCGATGGAGGCGGTGGATACACGGCTGGAGGATGCGGCGGCTGGCCTGGGCGCCCCGCCCTGGGCCGTGTTCCTGACCGTCACCCTGCCTCTGTCCCTGCCGGGCATCCTGTCGGGCGCCATCCTGTGCTTTGCCAAGGCGTTGGGGGAATTCGGGGCCACCATCACCTTCGTCGCGGCCATTCCCGGCGTGACCCAGACCCTGCCCGCCGCCATCTATGGCCTGACCCAGGTGCCGGGCGGCGACGCGGCGGCCCTGCGCCTGACCCTGGTCGCAGCATTGATCGCCGTCATCGCGGTAACGGCCAGCGAATTGCTGGCGCGCCGCGTGCGCCGGCGGGTGGAGGGGCGGGATGCTTGACCTGTCGCTGACCCACCGGATCGGCACCTTTACCCTGACCGCTGATCTCTCCATCGGCCCCGGCGTCACCGCCATCACCGGCCCGTCGGGGGCCGGCAAGACCACGCTTCTATCCCTGATCGCGGGCCTGTCGCGGCCCGCTGCGGGGCGGATCGTGCTGGATGGCAAGGTCCTGGTCGATACGGAAAGCCGTACCTGGCTGCCCCCCCACCGCCGCCATATCGGGCAGGTGTTTCAGGAGGCGCGCCTGTTCCCCCACCTCAATGTCCGCCATAATCTTCTCTATGGACGGCTGTTTGGTGGACGCAGGACGACGGGACCGACCCTGGATACTATCATCGACCTGCTGGATATCGCCCCCCTGCTGCACCGCCGCCCCCGCGACCTGTCGGGCGGCGAACGCCAACGCGTGGCCATCGGGCGGGCGCTGCTGTCCAACCCGGCGCTGCTGCTGCTGGATGAACCCCTTTCGGCCCTGGACCCCGCCCGCAAGGCCGAACTGCTGCCCTACCTGCAACGCCTGCGCGACGGCACCGGCCTGCCCATGCTCTACGTCACCCACCAGCGCGAAGAGGTGGCCGCCCTGGCCACCGCGTGGCTGCGGGTCGAGCAGGGGGTTGTGGCGATGGATCAATAACCCACCGTCACCCTCGTCTCTGGCCCATGGCCCAACACCCCCAGCAGCGCATCCAGCAGACCCGATGCGCCAAAGCGGAAGGTCGCGGGCGATGCCCAGCCCGGCCCACAGATCTCATCCGCCAGGGCCAGATACTGGGCCGCGGTCTCGACATCGCGGATGCCGCCCGACGCCTTGAAGCCCACGGGCCGCCCGGCCGCGCGGCAGGCAGACAGCATGATGCGGGCCGCCCCCGGCGTGGCGCCCGCCGGCACCTTGCCGGTGGAGGTTTTCAGAAAATCCGCCCCGGCGTCCACCGCCACCTGGGCGGCGCGTTCGATCAGGGCCGGCTTGGCCAGCGCCCCACTTTCAAGGATGACCTTCATGGTCGCAGACCCGCACGCCTCCCGGCAGGCGGCCAGATGGTCCGCCGCCCGCTGGTCCCCGCCCATGCCGGACATCACGGCGGCATAGGGCATGACCACGTCGATCTCGTCCGCCCCATCGGCCAGGGCGCGGGCGATCTGGTCCACCACCTTGTCCACCGGCAGCGACCCGCCGGGGAAATTGACCACCGTCGCCACCTTCACAGCGCTGCCGGCCAACGCTTGTTTCGCCTGCGGAATGAATGACGGCCAGAGGCAGACCGCCGCCACATTCCCCGCCGGCGTCACCGCCCTGGCACACAGGGCGGCGGTGCTGTCGGCGTCATCCGCGTCATTCAGGCTGGTCAGATCCAGCAATGGCAGGACACGAAGGGCAATATCAACAAGGGTCATTTCGGTACCGGACATATCAGAACCCCAGATTGTCGGGACCAAAGCTGAAGGGCAGCAACTCGCCCAGGGTGAAGCTGCGGCGATGGCCGCCGGCATCATAGACATGGATGGGCGTGTCGGGGCCGGCAAATTCCCGGATGCGCTGACGGCAACCGCCGCAGGGCGTACAGATCAGGCCGGACCCGGCCTCCCCGCCCACCACCACGATCTCGGCAATGCGGCGGTCACCGGCGGCCACCATCAGGCCGATGGCCGTGGCCTCCGCGCATTGGCCCTGCGGATAGGCGGCATTCTCGACATTGCAGCCGGCATGGATGCGCCCGCTTTCCGACCGGATGGCTGCGCCCACCTTGAACCCCGAATAGGGGGAGTGGGAATGGGCGCGGGTGGCAAGGGCGGCGGCGAACAGGTCGGGGGCGGGGCTGGTCATGGGAACCTTGAAAGATCGGATTGGTCAGGGGGCAGCATAGGCGCTCCCCCGTTCCGGTTCCATATATGAACAAACCGCATCACCCGATGTGCCATTCCCGGCACCAGGGACTTGGCAAGCCTGCCGGCAGGGCCGAACATGCCGGGCGGAAATCAGACAAGGCAGGGGAGAAAATGATGATCGCCACCATCCTGGTGCCACCCATCATGGAAATCGGCGGTGGGGCCGTGCAGCGGCTGACGGGGGTGCTGGCCCGGCTGGGCGTGCGCCGCCCCCTGCTGGTCACCGATCCCTTCATGCGCGACCATGGCCATGCCGACCGGCTGCTGGCCCCACTCCGGGACGCTGGCCTCAATCCCGGCCTGTTTGCCGATACCGTGCCCGACCCGACCACCGATGTAATCACCGCCGGTGCCACCCTCCTGCGCGATGGCGGCTATGACGGCATGATCGCGCTGGGCGGCGGGTCACCCATCGACACGGCCAAGGCCATGGCCGTGCTGGCTGCCAATGGCGGCCGCATGCGCGACTACAAGGTGCCGAACCCGATCCCCAAGCCCTGCATGCCCGTCATCGCCATCCCCACCACCGCCGGCACCGGGTCGGAGGTAACGCGCTTCACCGTCATCACCGACACCGAAACGGACGAGAAGATGCTGATCGCGGGGCCGGGTCTGGTGCCCGCAGCCGCCATCATCGATTATGAACTGACCCTGTCCTGTCCCCCGCGCCTGACCGCCGATACCGGCATTGACGCCCTGACCCATGCCATCGAGGCCTATGTCAGCGTGAAGGCCAGCCCCTTCACCGATGCCATGGCCATCGCCGCCATGGGCCGCATCGCGCCCTGGATCCGCACCGCCTGCGCCGATCCCGCCGATCGGGCCGCGCGGGAGAATATGATGCTGGGGGCGACGCTGGCCGGCATGGCCTTTTCCAACGCATCGGTCGCCCTGGTGCATGGGATGAGCCGGCCCATCGGTGCCTTCTTCCATGTGCCGCACGGCCTGTCCAACGCCATGCTGCTGCCCGCCGTCACGGCCTGGTCACTGCCAGGCGCCATCACCCGCTATGCCGACTGCGCCCGCGCTATTGGGGCGGCGGAACCGGGGCAGGATGACGCGGCGGCGGCGGGCGAACTGGTCGCGGCCCTGCGCCGCCTGAACGCCGACCTGCAGGTCCCCACCCCCAGACAGTACGGCATCGATCCCGCCCGCTGGGACAGCCTGCTGACCCTGATGGCCGAACAGGCGCTGGCGTCGGGCAGCCCCAACAACAATCCACGCGTGCCCAGCGTGGCCGAGATGGTGGCGCTCTATCGGGAAAGCTGGGACTGAGGGGGCCTCGCCCCTCACCCTCCCAAACGCTGGCGCGTTCAGGCCCCTCCCTCTCCCGCCAAACGGGCGAGGGGCGAAATCAAGCTCAACACCAAGTTTCGCCCCTCGCCCACGAAAGTGGGAGAGGGAGGGGCCCATTGGCGCCAGCCAATGGGAGGGTGAGGGAACAACCCCACCTTACAAGAAACAGTCCGGCCCCCGCCCACCCGCCGGGTCGCATGCCGCCATGGCCTGTGGCGACGGCGCGATGACCATGCGGTCACCCGGTTTGGCCGCCGCCAGAATGGGCAGCATGTCGCCCAACTGCACCGCCACACAGCCCGCCGTGGGGCCGTAGCCGGCGTCGGTCAGGTGGAAGAACACGGCACTGCCCATGCCCGGCACCGGCGGATCGTCATTGTGCCCCAGGATGACGATGATGTCGTAGACGAGGCTGTCCAGCCAAAGCTCCTCCCGGCTGGCCGCGAAGGGCAGCTTCACCGGGCGGTTATAGTCGGGAAGGGCGGGGTCATCGCACCAACCATCATCCCGGTTGATCACTGATAGGGGCAGCCCCGTCACGGGCGGGGCCAGCCGGTCGGCGCGGTACAGCACACGGCGCAGGGTGAAGGCCCCGACGGGCGTGCCGCCATCCCCTTCCCGCTTGTCCAGCCGGATGCCCGTCCGCCCCACGGCACAGCGTACGCTGGCGCCGTTCCAGGTCAGGACGTGCTGGCCATCAGCGGCCTTGGCGACATGGATATCCATAGGCACCCTCACGAGGTCGGGGCGGCGGGAACGAAGCTTTGCGGGGCGGGGTCGACCGGGGTGGTACCGGTGCGCGTCACCTCCATCACGGCCAGCCCGCGTTCCGCCGTGCCGGTCGGCAGCAGGCGGAAAATCCCCTCCGCCCCGGCAAAGCCATTGGCATTGGTCAGGGCCGGCACGGTAAAGCCCGCCCCACCCTTGGCCAGTACGGCAGACAGCGCCGTGGCGTCATAGGCCAGGGTGGCCAGCCGGTGCGGGCGATAACCGAAGGTCTGCTGGAACCGCGCCTCGAACGCGTCGCGCCCTTCCGGGGAGGGGGCCGCGAACCAGCCACCAACCAGCGCCGCCTCCCGGCCCAGCCCCGCCTCGTCCCACAGACCGGTGCCCAGCATGCGGACGGGACCTGGATCAATGTCGAAGAAGGGGAACAGGGCCGCCAGTTCGCGCAAGGTCTGCCCGCCTTCGGCAATCAAAACGGCATCGAACGGCAGCGGCCCGAACGTATCGGCATTCGACAGCCGGCGCAATGCTGCCAGCGACTCGGGATCGCCCAGCGCGGTCAGGCGCGCCCGTTCGGCACCCAATGCGGCCTGACGCTGATCGAAATCCGACAGGTTCTTGACCAGTTCGGTCAGGTTGGTGGCACCCGCCGTGTAGCGTTCGACCTTGGTCATCGTCCCACCCGCCTGCTCCACGGCATCGCGCAGCGACTGTACCGCCGCATCGCCATAGGGGGTGGACGGGGCCACCACGCCGAACCGCATCAGGCCGCGCGCGATCGACAGGCCGACCACACGCCGCACCTGTTCCTGCGGCTGGAAACCCAGCGTCCAGACACCGCCGCCCGCCACGTTCCAGTCGCTGGAAAAGGACAGGACAGGCGTGCCGGCCTGGGCCGCCACAGGCTTGACCGCTGCGGCTTCCGCGCCGAACAGGGGGCCCAGGATCACGCCGGCCCCTTCCTCGATCAAACCTTGCGCGGCAGTGGCGGCGATGCCGGGGCTGCCCTGTGTGTCACGGGGCAACAGGGTGAATTTATCGTCCCCCAGATCGAACAGCGCCATCTGTGCGGCGTCCAGCATGGACTGGCCCAGGGCGGCATTGGCACCCGTCAGGGGCAGCAGCAGGCCGACGCGGATCTTATCATCCTTAGGCGCCACCGGCTGTGCGGCCACGGGCGGCGGCAGGGCGGCGGGGGGCGGGGCCACCTGCGGCGGGGGTTGCGGGGTGGGGGCCGGGGCCGGTACGCTGCCAGGGCTGGCGCACCCCGCCAGCAGCCCGACGCAGGCCGCCAGCGTCACCAGCCACGACGCCCCGCGCCGATCTTCCATCCCACGCATTCGGAACCCCTTCCCTTTGACGTCACCCAGCATGGACGACCAACCCGACCAAGACGCCGACCTGGACGGGGAATTCCCCGAGGAAGGCGATGATGATGTGGTGGCGCAGCCTACCGGCAGCGGCGCCATCCGTAAACCTGGGGCGGGGCTTTACATCGTCGCCACCCCCATCGGCAATGCCGGTGACATCACCCTGCGCGCGCTCGACATCCTGCGCGGTGTCGATGCCATCGCGTGCGAGGATACGCGCGTCACCGGCAAATTGCTGCGCCGATACGGCATCCGCACCCGTATGCTGCCCTATCATGACCATAACGCGGCGAAGATGCGCCCGGTCCTGCTGGACCGTATCGCGCAAGGCCAAGCAATCGCCCTAGTGAGCGATGCCGGCACCCCGTTGGTCAGCGATCCGGGTTTCAAACTGGTGCGGGAGGCAAAGGACAGGGGCCTTGCCCTGACCCATCTACCCGGCGCCAATGCCGCCATCACGGCCCTGGTCCTGTCGGGCCTGCCCAGCGACCGGTTCCTGTTCGGCGGCTTCCTGCCCGCCAAATCGGCGGCCCGGCGGACGGAACTGGAGCTGTTCCGCACCCTGCCCGCCACCCTGATCTTCTATGAATCGGCCCAGCGTCTGGCCGAGATGCTGGCCGATGTCGCGGCCAGCCTGGGCAACCGCGAGGTGGCGGTGGCGCGGGAATTGACCAAGCTGTTCGAGGAGGTGCGGCGGGGTCCGGCATCCGACCTGTCCGCGCATTATACCGAGAAGGGGCCGCCCAAGGGTGAGGTGGTGGTGGTCATCGGCCCGCCCGCCGAAGGGGCCGCCGCCAGCGACGCCGCCGATATGGACAGCCTGCTGAAACAGGCGCTGTCCGGCGGGATGAGCGTGCGCGATGCCGCAGCCCATGTCGCCACCATCACGGGCCAGCCCAAGAAACAGGTCTATGCGCGGGCCCTGCAACTGGGGACGGGGGGCCATGGCGCGGTCCCGTGACCAGCTTGACCGCCGCCGCGCCGAACGGCTGGGCCGCATCGCCGAATGGCTGTGCTGCCTGGTCCTGTGGCTGAAGGGCTATCGTATCCTGGCCACCCGCCTGCGCCTGCCCATGGGCGAGATCGACATCATCGCCACCAAGCGCAACGTGCTGGCCGTAGTGGAGGTGAAGGCGCGGCGGAACATGGTCCTGGCCCTGTCCTCCCTGCCGCGCACCAGCTGGCGCCGGCGCTATGCCGCGATCAGCCAGTTCGTGGCCCACCGCCCGCATCTGGCCCATTACGCCATCCGCTTCGACCTGATGGCCGTCCTGCCCCGGCGTCTGCCCCGGCATGTGAAGGATGTGTGGCGGGCGGAGGGGCCGTAACTTACGAAACCCGCCGCAGCCGCGCCGCGAAGAACCCGTCCATGCCGCCGATCTCGGCCAGATGGCCCGGCGTGCAGCGGACATAGCCGTCAGCCGTGATCAGGTCCGAAAGTCCTCCTACCTCATCCGCCGTTACCGGCACCACCTGCATCTCCGGACGGCGGTAGAGCAGATTGGTGATCTGGTTCTCGCCCTCTTCGGCCTGAAGCGAACAGGTGCAATAGACCAGGGTGCCGCCCGGCTTCAACATGTCGACGGCACGATAGAGCAGGCGGGACTGGATACGCCCCAGCTTCTCCACATCCTCTTCCGACTTCAGGCGCGCCACATCCGGGTGGCGGCGGATGGTGCCGGTTGCCGAACAGGGAGCGTCCAGAAGGACGGCATCCGCCACGGCATCGGGCCGCCATTCGGTGGCATCCGCCACCACCGTCGTCACCTGTGCCGCCAAACCCAGACGGGTCATATTCTCCGACAGGCGCACCAGCCGCTTGTCGGACCGGTCCACGGCGATGACGCGGGCGCCGGCTTCCGCCAGCTGCGCCGTCTTGCCGCCGGGTGCGGCACACAGGTCGATGACGTCACGGCCCGTCAGGTCCCCGAACAGGCGGGCGGGGATGGCGGCGGCGGCATCCTGCACCCACCAGCCGCCCTCATCAAAGCCGGACAGTTCCGTCACCTGCCCCCCGGCGGCGCGGCGCAGGCTGCCCGTGGGCAGGACCGTCGCTTCCAGCCGTTCGGCCCAGGCAGCGGCATCACCCTTCACGGTGAGGTCCAGCGGCGCCTCGCCCAGATGCGTCTCCACAATGGCGCGGGTCAGGGCGGTGCCATAGGTCTTGCGCCAGGACAGCCACAGCCAGTCGGGCGTGTTCAGGCGCCCGGCATCCTGTTCGGCCAGGATGCTGACCCGTTCACGGTCCAGACGGCGCAGAACAGCATTGATCAGGCCCTTATAGGGATGCTGCTTGCGCGCCACGGCCAGTTCCACCGCCGTATCCACGGCGGCATGGGCCGGCGTGCCCAGGAACAGCAGCTGTGCCGCACCCAGACGCAGGATATCCTGCACCACGGCCTTCAGCTGTTGGCCCTGCTTGTTCAGGCTGCCCTGGATAGCGGCATCGATCTGGCCCAGACGGCGCAGGGTGGTGGCCACCAGCATCCGCACAAAGGCGCGGTCGCGCGGCTCCAGCGCGCGCAAGGGCCGGCTGGCGTCCCAGGCGTCATCGAACGGCACGCGCTTGGCCAGCACGTTGAACAAAAGGTCAAGGGCCGCCCCGCGCGTCGCAAGCGCGCTATCGGCCGGGCTGGTGGTCGTATCATTCATGGCGTGGGGATTTACCCCGCCCCGCCCCGCTTGTCGAACGCCGATGACGCAAAGGTGCCCGCCGCCCCATACTGGACTTAATCATCACGAGGCACCACATCTACGGGCCGAGCGTTAAGCTGAAAGGAATGACATCATGGCCATCGAACGCGCCATCCTGGCCGGCGGCTGCTTCTGGGGCATGCAGGACCTGATCCGCAAGGTGCCGGGCGTCGTCGCCACCCGTGTCGGCTATGCCGGCGGGGCGCTTGCCAACCCCACCTACAAGGATGTGAAGACGGGCCGCACCGGCCATGCCGAGGCCATCGAGATCAGTTTCGACAATGAGAAGCTGACCTATCGCCGCCTGCTGGAATTCTTCTTCCAGATCCATGACCCGACGACCAGCAACCGTCAGGGCAATGATATCGGCAGCCAGTACCGCTCCGCCATCTTCGTGGAGAACGCGGCCCAGGCCGAAACTGCCCGGCATGTGAAGGCAGAGGTGGATGCCAGCGGCCATTGGCCCGGCAAGGTGGTGACGGAGATTACCGATGCCGGCCCCTTCTGGGAGGCGGAGGATTTCCACCAGGATTATCTGGAACGCACGCCCAACGGCTATACCTGCCACTGGGTGCGCCCCGACTGGGTCCTGACGGGCCGGTGACGGCTCTGCCCTGGACGGGGCGCGCCGCTGCGGCTAAAGCATGGGGTGGACATCGTAACCGACAGGGTCACCCCATGCTGTTCGCCATTTCCTGCCTCGATCATCCGAATTCCCTGGACCTGCGCTTGGCCAACCGCCCGACGCATCTGGACTATCTGAATTCCTATCTGGCGCAGATCGTCATCGCCGGCCCCCTGCTGGACGATGCCGGGGAGAAGCCGGTAGGCAGCCTGCTGGTCATGGATTTCGCCGACAAGGCCAGTGCCGAGGCCTTCGCCGCCGGCGACCCCTATGCCAAGGCCGGGCTGTTCCAGTCGGTCAGCATCCGCCCCTATCGCAAGGTTCTGCCGTAAGCGTCCGTAGGTCAGGTCGAGGCGTTAGTCTCGCCCTGACAGAAAAGGCTTACATCCATTACTGTCAGGGCTCGCGCACAGCGCTCGACCTGACCTACTAAATTTTTCGCCGCGGGGAACACACTATGGCCTATTGGCTGGTGAAGTCCGAACCGTTCAAATATGCTTGGGACAAGTTCGTGGCCGATGGCCGCACCCATTGGGATGGTGTGCGCAATCATCAGGCGGCCCTGAACCTGAAGACCATGAAGGTCGGCGACCGGGCCTTCTTCTATCACTCCAATGAGGGGCTGGAGATTGTCGGCATCGCGGAGATCGTGCGCGAGGCCTATCCCGACCCGTCCGACCCCGCTGGCCGTTTCGTAATGGTCGATCTGAAACCTGTGATGCCAGTGAAGACCCCCGTCACCCTGAAGCAGATGAAGGGTGATCCGGCCCTGGCCGAGATGCAGCTGATCAAGCAATCGCGCCTATCCGTCTGCCCCGTCACCGATGATCAATGGGCCCATATCTGTGCCCTGGCCGGAATTACAGCGTGAGGGCAGGGTGATGGATGAGCAGAACTGGTTGGACGCCAACCGCACCAACTGGGACGAGCGCGTCGCCATCCACCTGAAGGACGATACCGGAGCCTACCGCATGGCGGATTTCCGCGCCGGGGCGGATACCCTGTACGCCATCGAATCGGCGGAGGTGGGAGATGTGGCGGGCAGGAGGCTGGTCCACCTGCAATGCCATTTCGGGCAGGATACCCTGACACTTGCCCGGCGGGGGGCCATCGCCACGGGGCTGGATTTCTCCCCCGCTGCCATCGCCGCCGCTCGCGCACTGTCGGCAGAGGTAGGGGTGGCCGCCACCTTCGTGGAGGGCAGCGTCTATGATGCCCCAACCCTGATCCGTGACCGGTTCGATATCGCCTATGTCACCTGGGGGGCCATAAACTGGCTGCCCGATATTGGTCGTTGGGCCGGGGTGGTGGCGGAAATGCTGGTGCCGGGCGGTCGCTTGTACCTGGCGGAATCCCACCCGGCCATCCTGCCTTTTGAAGAGGTGGACGGCATCATCCGGCCCCAATACGACTGGCACACACCTCGGGACCGACCGGTGGTGACGGATGACGCCACCACTTACACCGGATCAGCGGAGAAAATCCGCAGTACCCGGAACTATGAGTGGCTGCACCCGATCTCCGCCATCGTCACGGGGCTGATCGCTGCCGGCCTGCGGATCGACTTCCTGCACGAGCATGAGGAACTACCCTACCGGCTTTATCCCTGTATGGTGCCGTCCGGCCATACCGGCATGTACCGCCTGCCGGACGGGATGCCGCGCCTGCCCCTGTCATTCTCCCTCCAGGCGACGAAGGGCTAACCGGATGGAACAATCGACGGCACCGCACCCCCTCTGCCGGATGGAGGAGATCCCCGACGGCACGGCACGCGGCTTCGACTGGCCGAAGAGTGAGGTGAAGGTGAAAATCCTGGTGGCCCGCAAGGGCGACAGGGTCTTCGGCTACCGCAATGCCTGCCCGCATGTCGGCGTGCCCCTGGAAATGGACCAGGACGATTTCATGAGCATTGATGGTCGCTGGCTTCAGTGCAGCACGCACGGTGCCCAGTTCCGGGTGGAAGATGGCATGTGCATCATCGGCCCCTGCGCGGGCCGCCCGCTGCGGTCGGTGCCGTTGACCGTCACGGATGGCGTGGTGGCGGTGGGGGAATAGCCCCCGTCACCCCGCCTTGCGCATCACATCGCTGAAATCATCCGTCGCCGTGGCAATACGCCGCGACAGGCAGCGCGCGTCCGCCGCCGCGTCGGCAAAGCCCGACGCACCCGCCGGAAGGGACGATAGCAGCAGGTTCAGGGTCATCAGACTGGTGCGCAGGCCCAGCCGCGCCGGGTCATCGCCGGGGCCCTGACTGCCGCCCTCTTCGGGAATCACCCCACTCATCCCCTGTCCGCCCTGTTTCCATGCAGTGTTATGTAAATCATACCATGCTGTGCAACGGCCCGCACGCAGTATGGCGGCCCCACCATTTCCCCGGAAAAACCGTTGAATGCGTCGAAATGCGCACGCGACGAATGTACATGTTCCAAACGCGGGCGCCGATGCTTACATAAATTGCGTGAATGGACGGAACCCACAGGCGCGGTACACGCGGAAGCCGGGGTTTGGTTCAAGAGATAAGCGGGACCGGTAATCGCCCGCCAACCTTGGGAGAAACAACGCCATGAGCAGCCCAACCTTCTTTCCTGTCACGGAAGATGTGGCCGCAAGCGCCTGGATCGACGAAGCCAAGTACAAGGCGATGTACGAGCAGTCGGTCAAGGACCCGGAAGGTTTCTGGGGTGAGCATGGCAAGCGCATCGACTGGTTCACGCCCTACACACGCGTGAAGAACACCAGCTTCGAGGGCGATGTCTCCATCCGCTGGTTCGAGGATGGCACCACCAACGTCTCCCACAATTGCGTCGACCGGCATCTGGCCACGCGCGGCGATCAGACGGCCATCATCTGGGAAGGCGACAACCCGGCGGAATCGGCCCACATCACCTATCGCGAACTGCATGAGAAGGTCTGCCGTCTGGCCAATGTGTTGAAGGCGCAGGGCGTGAAGAAGGGTGACCGCGTCACCATCTATCTGCCCATGATCCCGGAAGCGGCCTATGCCATGCTGGCCTGTGCCCGCGTCGGTGCCATCCATTCCATCGTCTTCGGCGGCTTCTCCCCCGACAGCCTTTATGACCGCATCGTCGATTGCGACAGCAAGCTGGTCATCACCGCCGATGAAGGTCTGCGCGGTGGCCGCAAGGTGCCGTTGAAGGCCAATGTCGACAAGGCGCTGGAGAAGGCACCGGGCGTCACCTCGGTCATCGTGGTCAAGCGCACAGGCGGCGACATCGCCTGGAAGGACGGTCGCGACCACTGGTACCACGAGGAAACGGCCAAGGTTTCCGCCGACAACGCGGCGGAGGTGATGGGGGCCGAAGACCCGCTGTTCATCCTCTATACCTCCGGTTCGACCGGCAAGCCCAAGGGCGTGCTGCACACCACGGGCGGCTACCTCGTCTATGCCGCCATGACGCATCAATACGTGTTCGATTATCATGATGGCGACATCTACTGGTGCACCGCCGACGTGGGCTGGGTCACGGGCCACAGCTACATCGTCTATGGCCCGCTGGCCAATGGCGCCACGACCCTGATGTTCGAAGGCATCCCCAACTACCCGTCGGTCAGCCGTTTCTGGGAAGTGATCGACAAGCACAAGGTCAACATCTTCTACACGGCCCCCACCGCCATCCGCGCCCTGATGCGCGAAGGCGAAGGCCCGGTGAAGAAGACCAGCCGCGCCTCGCTGCGCCTGCTGGGTTCGGTGGGCGAGCCGATCAATCCAGAGGCCTGGCTGTGGTATCACGGCGTGGTCGGCGATGGCCGCTGCCCCATCGTCGATACCTGGTGGCAGACGGAAACTGGCGGCATCCTGATCACCCCGCTGCCGGGCGCCATCGGTCAGAAGCCGGGTTCGGCCACCCTGCCCTTCTTCGGTGTACAGCCGCAGGTCGTGGATAATGAAGGCACGATCCTGGAAGGGGCGACGGAGGGTAATCTCTGCATCGTGGATAGCTGGCCCGGTCAGATGCGTACGGTCTTCGGCGACCATGAACGCTTCATCCAGACCTATTTCAGCACCTTCAAGGGCAAGTATTTCACGGGCGATGGCTGCCGCCGTGATGAAGATGGCTATTACTGGATCACGGGCCGCGTCGATGACGTGATCAACGTGTCCGGCCACCGCCTGGGCACGGCGGAAATCGAAAGCGCCCTGGTCGCCCATCCCAAGGTGGCAGAGGCCGCCGTGGTCGGTTACCCGCACGACCTGAAAGGCCAGGGCATCTATGCCTATGTGACGCTCAACGCCGGAGAGGACCCGACGGAAGATTTGCGCAAGGAACTGGTCACCTGGGTGCGCAAGGAAATCGGCCCCATCGCCACACCGGACCTGATCCAGTGGGCACCCGGCCTGCCCAAGACAAGGTCGGGCAAGATCATGCGCCGCATCCTGCGCAAGATCGCCGCCAACGAACATGAAGCCCTGGGCGACACCAGCACGCTGGCCGACCCCAACGTCGTCCACGATCTGGTCAACAGCCGCATGAACCGCGGCTAAGGGTTGATGGCGGTTTGAGAAAAGCAGGCGGCGTGGGCAACCCCGCCGCCATTGCTGACTTTGGTCACCGTCTTTGTTACACTCTTCCCCTCAACACCATTCCTGCGCCCAGCCTCCGTCGATGCCTCTGGCATCGATGTCAGCGGGCGGTGAATGGTGAAACACCCCTTTATTTTCTGTTTCATCTGGTTGCATCTGGACGGAGTCGCCTGACACGCAGCTCCGAATTCAGCAGGTCGAAGACAAAAAAAGCCACCCCCAACCCATCACGGGTAGGGCCGCAAACAGAACGATCGCTGACTTACCTCACCCCAGATTGATCCCGCGCGCCGCTTCCAGCGTAGCGCCGGTCATGTCGGCACCGTCCAGGACGGTGGCGGACAGGTCGGCACCCGTGAAGTCGACCAGGGTCAAGTCGGCACCGCGCAGAATGGCGGCGGCCAGGCGGGCGCGGACCAGAGACGTGCGCAGCTCATGTCCGCGCGCGGTCTTCAGCTTGGACAGGTTGGCCTTTTCCATATTGGCGTCGATCAGGTTCGCGCGGTCCATGCAGGCACCGCGCAGATCGGCGAAGCTGAGATTGGTGGAGCGCAGGTCGGCGCCAGACAGCTGGGCCGCCTGCATCTGGGCACCGCGCAGGTCGGCGCCGCGCAGGTTGGCTCCCGTGGCCTTCATCAGGGTCAGGACGCGGCCCGCCATGTCGGTGCCCGACAGATCCAGACCGCTGATATCCAGCTGATGGCCGGCCTGCCCGCCGGTAGCCACCCATTGCGCATGGGCGCGCAGCATGGCGTCCAGCCGTTCGGGCGGCGGCGGGCTGTTGGGCACCTCCTCCGGCGGGGGGGGGGCCGGGGGCATGTCGGGCGATGGCCCGACGCCGCGCTGGGCCGCCTCCTCATCGGTGCGGATGGCGGCCTGCAGGGCCTGGGCCGAAACCTTGGCGCCTGACAGGTCGGCCCCGCGCAGGTCGGCATCGGCCAGGTCAACACCATCCATATTGGCGGATTTGAACTGGGCATCGCGCAGATCGACTCTGGCCAGCTGCGCACCGGCCATGGTGGCGCCGGAGAAATCCGCCTCCCGCGCGCAAGAACCGGTCAGGCGGGCCCGCGTCAGGTCGGCATTGATCATCACGGCGGATGAGATGTCGGCGGGCCCGATCTCAAGCCCCAGCACCTTGAAATCGGTACGCGTGCTGACGGCCATGTTGCCGTCGCGCAGATCGCATTCCACCATCTTGGCGCCGCGCAGGATGGCCCCGCGCAGGCTGGCGGCACGCAGGTCGGTCCGCATCAGTTGCGCGCCCGACAGATCGGCATTGGTCAGGTCACAACCGAACAGGTCGGCATAGTCCAGCTTGGCACCGACAAAGCTGGTGCCGCGCAGAATGGCGCCCGACAGGTTGGCATTGGTCAGATTGCGGGCATCGAAGGACATGCCCGACAGGTCGAAGAAGGGCAGACTCAGCTTCGCCCCGCCCTGCATGCCCGACAGATAGGCCAGATGCCGTTCGCACGCACGGTCCAGCTGCGCCTGGGACAGGCGCACACGGGGAGCGACATTGTTGCCGTCTGCGGACATGGCGGCTTACCCGAACAAGGCGTCGATGTCGGCCTGCGACACCGTGGCACCCGCCGCCGGCGGCGGCGGGGGTGGTGGGGGAGGCGGCGGCGGAGGCGGAGGGGGCGGTGGGGGGGGAGGCGGCGGCGGCGGCGGGGGCGCCATCTCTTCCTCTGACAGTCCCCAATCATCCATATTGTTCAGGTCGTCATTGGCATCGGCCTTGGCCGGCATGGCCGGGCCGTCCAAACTGTCGAACAGGGCGTCGATATTGGCCTGGCTTACGGCCTCCAGCGCCGGGCCGTGCAGCAGGTGCTTGTCGGGGCGGTCATCGTCGGGACGCAAGGCGATCAGGCCATCGGTACCCAGTTTCTTGGCGCCGACCTCCGTATCCTCCACGCCCCAGATTTCGATCATGGTGTTCACGCGCTGCTCGATATAGCGCAGCGTGTTGACGACCTTCGTCGTGCGCTGACCGGTAATGTCCTGGAAGGAACAGGCGGTCATGATCTCGATGGTCTGGGCATCGATATCATTGGTGATGTCGCTGGACGGCAGACGGGAAACCAGGGCCTGAATCCGCTCCGTCGCATTCAGAATGTCGGAGGTGGCGCGCTCGGTGGCGGTGACGATGGCGTCCAGCTCGTTGGTCGCGGCCATGATGCGGTTGGCGCCCGCATCCATGGGGCGCAGCTGCGCAATCTCCTGCCGCGTCTGTTCGATATAGTTGGAAAGCTGTTTCAGCTCTTCGCGCATGATGTGGATATGCGGACTCTGGTCGGCCACCGCCGCAGCGGCAGCGCCGCCGCCACCGCCGATCCCCTGCAGACGGCCCACCTGTTCGGTCATGCTGGAGAGCAGGGCGCGCCAGTCATCCTGGGCCACGATGCGTGTCTGCCGGTCGCGCTGACGCAGGAAGGCGCGACCACGGGCGGACGCCATCAGCGCCTCTTCCAGGGCAGCGAATTCCTTGTCGGAGAGTTCCAACGGATCCATGCCGCTGCTACCGCCAAGCCCCCACATCGGGCCACCCCTTTCAAACGACGCCAGAGCAAAGATGCCGCTAACGCAACGACCGAAGCAAGCCGCCTGTCAGCGGTCCCCGGAACAATTGCCGAAGTATGAACCGCGCTCCTGGATATTACAGTCGATAATTAAAAACGCCAAATTTCGCCATACTCATTTGCCATCCCCCGCTTCGGGCGTGCGTCGCGGGGGCGCTCCGGTGTATTTTGACCCCGCATGTCACAAGAGCGGCCGACCCAGCGGCCGGGTGGGGATGGAACAAGCATGGATATTCTGATCGGCTTTCCCGAAGGGGCGGCATTGGCCGGCAACCTTGCGGCGCGCACGGGCCTTCCCCTGCACCAGGTTTCGCTGCACCGATTCCCCGATGGTGAAAGCCTGGTCCGGCTGGAGGCCGCACCCGAACGCGCCGTCATCGTGCGGTCGCTGGATCAGCCCAACGCCAAGCTGGTGGAATTGCAGTTCCTGGCCGGCGCCCTGCGGGAACGAGGCACGAAGGAACTGACCCTGGTCGCCCCCTATCTGGCCTATATGCGCCAGGATATGGAGTTCCGGCCCGGCGAGGTGGTGAGCCAGCGCATCATGGGCCGCTGGCTGGGCGGGCTGTTCGACCGGATCGTCACCGTCGATCCGCATCTGCACCGCACCCATGATCTGGGCGAGGTATTTCCCGGTGGCCGTTCCGCCGCCCTCACCGCCGGCCCCCTGCTGGGTGCCTGGGCCAGGGCACAGGGTGCGGCGGACCAGGGCTGGGTCATCCTGGGTCCCGATGAAGAATCGGACCATCTGGTGGAAGGGGCCGCCAGCGCCGCCGGTGTGCAGGGCATTGTCGGCCTGAAGGTGCGGCGCGGCGACCATGACGTCTCCGTCGGCCTGCCGGAAGGCACCGACCTGACAGGCCGCACGATCCTGTTCGTGGATGACATTATCAGTTCCGGTGGCACCCTGATCGATGCCGCCAAGGTCGCCTATGCCCATGGGGCCACCCGCGTGCTGGCGGCCACGGTGCATGCCGTCTTCCCGATGGAGCGGTTGGAAGCCTTCAAGGCGGCAGGCATTGACACTGTCGTGTCCGCCGACGGCATCCCGCATCCGACCAACGCCATCGGCCTGTCGGACCTGATTGCCGATTGTCTGGCCGTTCTTTGAAGGGGTGACAGCATGGTGCGGCGGCTGCGGTGGCTTCTGGCGGGTATTGCGCTGACATTCGTGGCTGCCGGTGCGCGGGCGCAGACGGACCTGACACCTGTTTTCCAGCAGGCGCTGGAAAAGGCCGCGACCGCCCTGCCCGACAGTCCCGGCATCGCCGTCATCGTGCAGGCCCCCCGCCGGGGCATCGACTGGCGCGGTGCCGTCGGCAAGGCCGATCCGGCGGGCACGGCCCTGACGCCCGACCATCCGTTCCGCGTGGCCAGCATCACCAAGGCCTTTGTCGGGGCCGCCATCCTGCGGCTGGAGGAAGATGGCAGGCTGTCACTGGCGCAGCCCATCGCCCCACTGATCGCGCCGGAAACGGCGGCGTTGCTGCGCAGCGGCGGCTATGATCCCGACCGTATCACGGTGCGGCAATTGCTGGACCATACCAGCGGCCTACGCGATTTCTATGATGACCCCGCCTATGAAAAGGCCATGCTGTCACAGCCGCAGCGGCGTTGGAGCCGGGCCGAACAGATCGCCATCGCCATGAAGGTCGGCCCCGCCCACGGCGCGCCAGGGGAGCGGTTCCATTATGTGGATACCGGTTACTCCCTGCTGGGCGAGATCCTGGAACGGACCACGGGTCAGGGCATGGGACCGGCCCTGCGCCAACTGCTGCCCTATGAAAGGCTGGGGTTGCGCCACACCTGGCTGGAAAGCCTGGAGCCTGCACCGGCGGGGGTAAGGCCACGCGCCCATCAATATGCATCCGGTGTCGACATGACGGCGGCGGACCCATCCTATGATCTCTATGGCGGTGGCGGGCTTGTCTCCACGCTTGATGATGTCGGACGGCTGTTCCGGGGCATCCTGCGGGGCCAGGTCTTTCGGGACCCCGCCACCCTGGCCTCGGCCCTGACCCTGGTCACGGCACAATCGGGGGAGGGTTATATGATGCAGGCGCGCCCGGCCCTGTTCGCGCCAGAAAAGGTGGGGCCGCATTCCTGCCTGGGTCTGGGCGGCTATTACGGGGCGCTGGTGGTGCATTGCCCTTCCATCGACCTGACCATCGGTTTCAGCGCCAATACAGCCAATCCCGACAGTTTCGACGTGGCCAGCACCTTCATGGCGGCGATCGGGACGGCGTTGGGCACCACACCGTCCGCCGCCCCCGCCCCGTAATCAACCCCAGGGCAGACCACGCTTGCGCGCGCCACCGGCATCCGGAACGGTGCCGCCCCGGCGGGTGGGCGTGCTGGCCGGACGCTGCGGCGGGACGGAGCCGCCCATCACCATGCTGCGCAGGCGGCGCACACGCTCCGCCGTGCTGGGGTGGGTGGAAAACAGGCTGTCCACGCCCCGCCCATGCAGCGGGTTGATGATGAACATATGGGCAGTGGCGGGATTGTTCTCCGCCGCCTGATTGGTCACGCGGGCCGCCGTACCCTGGATACCCTCCAGCGCGTCGGCCAGCCAGTCGGGCCGGCCGCTGATCTCCGCCCCCATCCGGTCGGCCTCATACTCGCGGCTTCGGCTGATGGCCATCTGCACAAGCATGGCGGCCAGCGGCGCCAGGATGGAGACCAGGATCACGCCGACAAAGCCCAGCGGGTTGCTGCGATTCTCACCATCATTGGAATGGGAGCCGCCGAAGAACATGGCGAAATTGGCCAGCATGGACAGGGCACCGGCCAGCGTCGCCGTGATGGTCATGATCAGCGTGTCGCGGTTCTTGATATGCGCCAGCTCATGCGCCATCACACCCGCCACCTCCTCCGCCGACAGGCGGTTCAGCAGGCCGGTCGTGGCGGCAACCGCGGCATTTTCCGGGTTGCGGCCCGTGGCAAAGGCGTTGGGCTGGTCATTATCGATGATATAGACCTTGGGCATGGGCAGTTCCGCCCGCTGCGCCAGGCGCTGTACCATTGTGTAGAATTGCGGGGCCGTCGCGGCATCCACCTGGCGCGCGCCATACATACGCAGCACCATCTTGTCGGAATTCCAATAGGCAAAGGCGTTCATGGCCACGGCCACGCCCAGCGCGATGACCATGCCCGACTGCCCGCCCAGCATGAAGCCGACGGCCAGGAAAAGGCCCGTCAACCCAGCCAGCAGCATGGCGGTGCGGAAATAGCCGTTCATGTTCCTACCCCAAGGCTCCTTCGTGCCTGATCTGTTAAGCGGCCCAATCGGTCGCCTTCCCTGATATGGCCCCTGCCCTGTCCGCATCAAGGCTTGGCAGGGTAACGGTCACGCGCCATATCTGCGGCGGAAGATGATGGAGAGCGCCATGAGTGACGAGAGGAAGACCACCGAACAAGCCGCAGCAGACCAGCCCCCGGTCCGCAAGCCGCCCGTGACACAGCCACCCGGAGAGATCGGCGGCCCCGCCGGTCCGGAACCGACCCGCTTCGGCGACTGGGAATTCAAGGGGCGTTGCAGCGACTTCTAATCTCTCCGGTTGCATTCTCACCTACAAGTGGGCCCGCCTTGCGCTAATGATCCTAAGTGTATTCAACTTAGGACGAAGGTCTTAAATTCCTGTTCCGTTCTGGACGGCTTCAGCTTAGATTATGCGAAAGCCCCTTTAACGGATCACCGATACCCATGTTGCGCCCGCGCCCCCTGCTGCTATCGGCCCTGGCCGCTGCCCTGCTGATGCTGGGCACGGTGCCGTCGCTGGCGGTCAGCCGGGTCAGCGGCCCGCTGGCGGCACGCGTGACCGAAGTGGTGGACGGCGACACGCTGGGTGTGCGCGTTACCATCTGGCTGGACCAGGAAGTGATGGCCAGGGTCCGGCTCGACGGGATCGACACGCCGGAAAGCCGGTCTGACTGCGCCGATGAAAAACGCATGGCGCAGGAGGCACGGCAGAAGCTGGCAGCGCTGGTCGCACCCGCGACGGAAGGTAAAGGCGATGGAACCATCCGCCTTTACGATGTCGAGTATGACAAGTACGGCGGACGGGTGCGGGCACGCGTAACCCTTGCCGATGGCACTGATCTGGCCCAGGCCATGATCAAGGCCGGCCATGCCCGTCCCTACAAGGGCGGCAAGCGCCAGCCCTGGTGCGCGGGCACGTGATACCGACAGGCAGCCGCAGGGGTTCAGCCATGCGGCAAACCCTTGGCCCACTATGCGTCCAGCATATTGTTGCGGCTTGACTCCGATTTGCCCCTGCCTATACTCCCGGCCTCTGATCCCGACCAAATGGGATTGGACGCGCGCGACCATGCCCGCCCGTCAGCCTTGAAAGGCTGGGGGAGGATCATGTCGTGCGTATGCATTTGGAGGCCCTGGCATCCGCCGGGTTTCTTCGGATGAGATGTCCCGAAGCCGACCGGACGCCCCGCCACGGGTACCGGAGCCGGCAGGCGGGATGTGGACGAAGATCGTCCGGTCATCGTGGCCGGACATAACGAGGAGAAGACACGTGGCGCGTATCGCTGGCGTCAATATCCCCACGGCAAAGCGTGTGGTGATCGCCCTTCAGTACATTCATGGCATCGGCCCGAAGTTCGCTACTGACATCTGCTCCAAGGTCGGCATCCCGGCTGAGCGTCGTGTCAATCAGCTGACCGACGACGAAGTTCTGCGCATCCGCGAGACCATCGACGCCGACTATAAGGTCGAAGGCGACCTGCGTCGTGAAACCGCCATGAACATCAAGCGCTTGATGGACATGGTGGCTTATCGTGGTCTGCGTCACCGCAAGGGCCTGCCGGTCCGCGGCCAGCGCACGCACACCAATGCGCGCACCCGCAAGGGTCCGGCCAAGCCGATCGCCGGCAAGAAGAAGTAAGAGACGGAGTAAGACCAAATGGCCAAGCCCAATGCCAACGCCGCACGTCTTCGCCGTCGCGA
The DNA here is from genome assembly GCF_057809555.1 of Niveispirillum sp. FG156. Classification (NCBI taxonomy): domain Bacteria; kingdom Pseudomonadati; phylum Pseudomonadota; class Alphaproteobacteria; order Rhodospirillales; family Azospirillaceae; genus Niveispirillum; species Niveispirillum sp. FG156. The sequence continues at coordinate 94,613 of NZ_JBMDKE010000016.1, forward strand.
GCGCAAGAACATCACCTCTGGCGTCGCTCATGTGAACGCCAGCTTCAACAACACCATGATCACCATCACCGACGCCCAGGGCAACACCATTGCCTGGTCCTCGTCGGGCACGATGGGCTTCAAGGGTTCGCGCAAGTCCACGCCCTACGCCGCCCAGATGGCTGCCGAGGACGCGGGCCGCAAGGCCCAGGAACATGGCATGAAGACGCTGGAAGTCGAAGTGAAGGGTCCGGGTTCGGGCCGTGAATCGGCTCTGCGCGCGCTGCAGTCGGTCGGTTTCCAGATCACGTCCATCCGCGACGTGACGCCGATCCCGCACAACGGCGTTCGCCCGCCGAAGAAGCGTCGCGTCTGATTTCTGTTAGTCATCGTCCCGGAACAGCATCCGTTCGGGAAAGGCGGCCACACGCCATCGTGGCAGCCCAGAATAGAATGGATATCCCTGTTCCGGGACGTTGTTTTGTCCCCGATGGCATGAGGCACAGCCGTGATCCAGAAGAACTGGCAGACTCTCGAAAAGCCGAACAAGTTGGAAATCACGCCGGGTAACGACCCGAAGCGTGAAGCCCTGATCGTTGCCGGCCCGCTTGAGCGTGGTTTCGCTCTGACGCTGGGCAATTCGCTGCGTCGCGTCCTGCTCTCCTCCCTGCAGGGTGCCGCTGTCACGTCGATCCATATCGACGGCGTGCTGCATGAATTCTCGTCGATCCCCGGTGTGCGCGAAGATGTGACGGACATCGTCCTGAACATCAAGGCCATGGCGCTGAAGATGGGTGCCGAAGGCCCCCGCCGCATGCGTCTGCGCGCCGAAGGCCCGTGCAACGTCGTTGCCGGCATGATCGATACCGGCGCCGATATCGAGGTGCTGGACCCCGATCACGTCATCTGCACGCTGGATGCCGGCGCGCGGCTGAACATGGAACTGACCGTTCATTCGGGCAAGGGCTACATCCCCGCCTCCATGAACCGTCCGGAAGATGCCCCGATCGGCCTGATCCCGGTTGACAGCATTTTCTCCCCCGTCCGCAAGGTCGCCTATAAGGTGGAAAACACCCGCGTCGGCCAGACCACGGACTATGACAAGCTGCTGCTGACCGTTGAGACCAACGGCGCCGTCACGCCGGAAGACGCGGTGGCCATCGCCGCCCGCATCCTGCAGGACCAGCTGCAGATGTTCATCAATTTCGAGGAGCCGCAGGCAGCCGTGGCCGAGTCGAAGGCGGACGAGATCCCCTTCAACAAGAACCTGCTGCGCAAGGTGGACGAGCTGGAACTGTCGGTTCGTTCGGCCAACTGCCTCAAGAACGACAACATCGTCTATATCGGCGATCTGGTGCAGAAGACCGAGGCGGAGATGCTCCGTACCCCGAACTTCGGCCGCAAGTCGCTGAACGAGATCAAGGAAGTGCTGGCCCAGATGGGTCTGCATCTCGGCATGGAAATCCCGAACTGGCCGCCCGAGAATATCGAGGACTTGGCCAAGCGTCTGGAAGAGCCGTACTGAGCTTGACCTTTCAGGCGGCGGTCCCTATGGTCCGCCGCCTTAATCCTGGGCATTCCGCCCAAACCTTGCCGTACTGGCCCGAAAGGGTACCGGCGCTTGCAAGGATCGTCATCGGTTCCGCCCAGCGGGGCCATGCTATGAAGGAGAGTACCCATGCGTCATGGAATGTCCGGGCGTAAGTTCAGCCGCACCACCTCCCACCGTCTGGCCATGTTCTCCAACATGGCGAACGCCCTGATCAAGCACGAGCAGATCAAGACGACCCTGCCGAAGGCCAAGGACCTGCGTCCGATCGTCGAAAAGCTGATCACGCTGGGCAAGAAGGGTGGCCTCGCCAACAAGCGTCTGGCCTATGCTGAACTGCGCGACAATGCCGTTGTGGACAAGCTGTTCACCGCCATTGCCGAGCGTTACAAGGACCGCAACGGTGGCTACACCCGCGTCCTGAAGGCCGGCTTCCGTTACGGCGACAACGCCCCGATGGCCATCATCGAGTTCGTTGACCGCGACACGGCCGCCAAGGGCCAGGATAGCGGCCCGGTGCTGGTGAAGGACGAGGACGGCGAAGAAGCCGCCGCCTGATTCAGACCGACCGTAAAAGGTTGAGAGAGACCCCGCTGGGATCGCTCCCGGCGGGGTTTTTCGTTTTGATCTGACGGATCGCCAGAGCAGGCGCGAGCGCCGCGAGAGGCCACTACGTGGCGGTGCTGGTGAGTATCCGGCAACATCGTGATGCCACGACAACACCATCGCCCACGCGCTTACCCGTCATGCCATATCCCCCCTTGGCATAAGGGCGCATCCGCGCTACATAGGCCGCCACCGGGGAACCGAGGCGTTTAGCGCTGACGGCACCCCGGTTTTTTTCGTGCGGGATGGGCGCTGCGGCATCGTGGTTCCTCCCGCCTCATCCACGCACTCGACCTCACCACGCCGGGTCGGTTGATCTTTTGACACGACGCTGGACGACGGAGCCCTTCTTATGCCCCGCACTACCCCGCTTTCTGATATCCGGAATATCGGCATCATCGCCCACGTCGATGCCGGCAAGACGACCACGACCGAGCGCATCCTGTATTATACGGGCCGCAAGCACACGATCATCGACGTTCATGATACCAAGGATCTGAAGACGTCGACGACGACCGACTATATGGAGCAGGAACAGAAGCGCGGCATCACGATTCAGTCGGCGGCCGTGTCCTGCTTCTGGAAGGACAAGAAGATCAACGTCATCGACACCCCGGGCCACGTGGATTTCACCATCGAGGTGAACCGCTCGCTCCGCGTGCTCGATGGTGCGGTCGTGGTGTTCGACGGCGTGGCCGGCGTTGAGCCGCAGACCGAGACGAACTGGCGCCTGGCGGACAACTACAAAGTTCCGCGCATGTGCTACATCAACAAGATGGACCGCTCGGGCGCGAATTTCCGCCGCACCGTGAAGATGGTCGTGGACCGCCTGGGTTCGCGTCCGGTCTGCCTGCAGATGCCGATCGGCTCGGAAGACGATTTCCATGGCCTGATCGACCTCGTCGAGATGAAGGCTTATGTCTGGTTCTCCGAGGAAAAGGACGCCAAGTGGGAAATCTGGGACGTTACAGATGATCTGGCCGACAAGCTGAAGATCACCAACGCCTATGATCGTGACCTGCTGTCCCAGTACAAGCAGTACCGTCAGGATCTGGTGGAAGCCGCCGTCGAGCAGGACGACGCGCTGATGGAAGCCTATCTGGAAGGCAACGAGCCGTCGGCCGACAAGCTGCGCGAGTGCATCCGCAAGGCCACGCTGAACGGTGGCTTTGTACCGGTCCTGTGCGGTTCGTCCTACAAGAACAAGGGCGTGCAGCAGCTGCTGGACGCTGTTGTCTGGTACCTGCCGGCCCCGACCGACGTGGAAGCCATCAAGACGGTGGATCCCGACGGTAACGCCAATGGCGAGCGCCTCTGCTCTGACGACGAGCCGTTCTCCGGCCTGGCATTCAAGGTGCTGAACGACAAGTACGGCTCGCTGACCTTCGTGCGCGTCTATTCGGGCGTCGTCGGCAAGGGCACGACCCTGTTCAACGCCACCCGCGGCAAGCGTGAGCGTATCGGCCGTATCGTGGAGATGTTCGCCAAGGACACTAACGATCTGGAAGAGTGCCGCGCCGGTGACATCGTCGCCTTCGTGTCGCTGACCGAGACCGATACCGGTGACACGCTGTGCGATCCGTCCGAGCCTGTGGTTCTGGAGCGCATGCGCTTCCCCGAGCCCGTGATCTCCGTCTCGATCGAGCCGAAGAACCGCGCTGACCAGGACAAGTTTGGCGCCGCCATCGGCAAGATGGTTCGTGCCGATCCGTCCCTGCGTCTGGAAACCGATCGTGAAACCGGTCAGACCCTGCTGCGCGGCATGGGCGAACTGCATCTGGAAGTGACTCTGGACCGTGTCCGCACCGAGTATGGTGTGGAAGGCGTCATGGGCCGTCCGCAGGTGGCCTATCGTGAGACGATCACCCGCAACGTCACCCACACCTATACCCACAAGAAGCAGACCGGCGGTTCGGGCCAGTTCGCCGAAGTGAAGATCATCTTCGAACCGCGCGAGCGTGGCGAAGGTTACCTGTTCGAAGACAAGGTGGTCGGCGGTACGGTGCCGCGCGAATACATCCCGTCGGTCGACAAGGGCATGCAGATGCAGAAGGAAGACGGTGTCATCGCCGGCTATCCGACTGTGGACTTCAAGGCTACCCTGGTGGACGGCAAGTACCATGACGTCGACTCGAACGCCCTGACGTTCGAAATCGCCGCCAAGGCCTGCTTCCGTGAAGCCATGAAGATGGCCGGTCCGGTCCTGCTGGAACCGATCATGAAGGTCGAGGTTGTGGTTCCGGAAGATTACCTGGGTGACGTGATCGGCGACGTGAACCGTCGCCGTGGCACGATCCTGGGTCAGATCGAGCGTGGCAACAACATCGCCGTCGAAGCCCATGTGCCGCTGTCCGACATGTTCGGTTACATCGGTCAGCTGCGTGGCATGACGTCGGGCCGTGGTTCCTACACCATGGAGTTCTCGCACTATGATCCGGTGCCGAAGAACGTTGCCGACGAGATCGTCGCCAAGCAGGGCAAGAACAGCAACTGATCCCAGGTAACAATCGGTTATCTGTTCAGTGCTTAAGGTCAGCGGCCGCTCCCCCATCCGGGGGGCGGCCGTTTGCCGTTTCAGGACATTTCCGATGAACATTCCCACCTCGCCCTCCGACAGCCCCTCTGCTCCCGATTGGGGCCGGGCCGCCCCCGCCCTGTTCGTCCTGCTGTGGAGCACGGGCTTCATCGGCGGCAAGCTGGGCCTGCCGCATGCGGAGCCGCTGACCTTCCTGCTCTGGCGGATGGCGCTGGTGGCCGTCATGCTGCTGGCCTTGTCTGCGTGGCAGAAGGCGCCCTGGCCCCATTCCTGGCGGACTGTGGGCCATATCGCCCTGGCGGGCCTGCTGGTGCATGGCGTCTATCTGGGTGGGGTGTTCGGCGCCCTGAAGCAGGGCATGCCCGCCGGCAGCGTCGCCCTGATCGTGGGTTTGCAGCCCCTGCTGACGGCGATGGTCGCGGGGCCTTTGCTGGGGGAACGCATCACAGGCCGGCAATGGCTGGGCTTTGCCCTGGGTCTGGCCGGCGTGACGGCGGTGGTATGGGAGAAGCTGTCGCTGAATATTGGCGGGCCGCTGGGCATCGGCTTGTCGGTGGCGGCCCTGCTGGGCATCTCCATCGGCACGCTCTATCAGAAACGCTATTGCGCCGACATGGACCTGCGAACGGGCACTACCATCCAGTACGCGGCAACGGGCACAGTGCTGGCCATCGCCACGCCGTTCCTGGAAACCATGCGGGTCGATTGGACGGTCGATTTCATCTTCGCCCTGGTCTGGCTCTGCCTGGTCCTGTCGGTGGGCGCCATCTTCCTGCTATTCGCGCTGATCCGACGGGGGGCAGCATCCAAGGTGGCCAGCCTATTCTACATGGTCCCACCCGTCACGGCCCTGATGGCCTGGGCGCTATTCGGGGAAAAGCTGGGGCCACTGGCCTTGGGTGGCATGGGCGTGACAGCCGCCGGCGTTGCCCTGGTGCTGCGCCGGGCGTGAAGGTCAGCGCAGCAGCTTCGGCAGGTCGCGGGCTTCATGCAGGATGCGGACGACCAGTCGCCGCTGCGGATCAAAAATGATGACGAAGGGCAGTTCATTCATGAACAACCACCGTCGGGAAGAAACGTCCAGCCGTACATGACCAATGGCGCTGCCGACCGCCACGGTCGCACAGCGACCGAACAACCGCGCCGCCGTGGCCCGCGCAGTGACCGTCCCCCATTTGAGCTGGCTTTCCTGCAATATCTCCCGCAGATCACGTATTGCCCGCGGCGACAGGTTATCAGGGAACTCAGCGGGCGGAACGCTTGACCGCATCACGCAACGCCCATTCCCGCTCCAGTTCCAGCATCATCTGGCCTACCTTCTCAGCCGGCACGGGTCCTTCCCGTTCCAACTCTTCCTCAGCCGCTTCCAGCGATGCGATCACCCGTTCCGCCTTGCGGCGGTCCTCCTCGCTCGCATAGCGGATGGGGGTCTCGTTGCCCTTGCCGTGCCCGTCCATGACGAACCTCCTGTGACGGGGTCCAGCCTATCACGCCGCCCCTATCCCACCAACCAGCTTGCTTCCCCGGCCCCGGCTGGATAAGGTCCCGGCACTTTCCAACATACTTGCCAAGGTAAGAGACACCATGTCTGACGCCGCAACCTCCAATGATGTCGGCGGAATCGCGGCCGACCGCCTGCGTTCCTTCATCGAGCGCATCGAGCGCCTGGAGGAAGAAAAGAAGGGCATCCAGGACGATATCAAGGACATCTATGCCGAAGCCAAGGGCACCGGCTTTGATACCAAGGTGATGCGTCAGATCATCCGCATCCGCCGGATGGAAAAGGAAGATCGTCAGGAAATGGACGCGCTTCTGGAACTGTACAAGGCCGCCCTGGGGATCGAGTGATCCCGGCGACCTGATCGTCCGTGACGGCCGGGGATTTCCCCGGCCGTTGCCTTTCCGGGCCGGCAAAGCGGGCTTGACTGCCATGCCGCCTTCAACAAGGGTGTGTCACGTGTTCCGCGCCAGATCGGCTGCGGTTTCCCGCCAAGCCGCCGGAGTGCCATGCTCTCCCTGGACGTCCGTCCCATCTTCTACGTGATCGGTGCGCTTCTGTCCGTCATCGCGGTTGCGATGGTGGCGCCGATGATTGCCGATCTGGCGGCGGGCCAGGATGATTGGCGGGTCTTTGCCGTCTCTTCGGGCCTGACCTTGTTCTTCGGCGTGCTGCTGATGCTGACGAATAGGGCTGACCGCATCGCCCTTTCCCTGCGCCAGACCTTCATTTTGACGACCTTTGCCTGGATTGTGGTGGGTGCCTTCGCAGCGTTGCCCTTCACCTTTGCCGAACAACGCCTGACCTATGCCAATGCCTATTTCGAGGCAATGTCGGGTCTGACCACGACGGGCGCCAGTACCTATGCCACCGTACAGACGCTGCCGCCCGGCCTGCTGCTGTGGCGGTCGCTGCTGGTGTGGCTGGGCGGGATCGGCATTGTCGGTATGGGCATCGTTATCCTGCCCTTCCTGCGCGTTGGCGGGATGCAGCTGTTCCGCAGCGAGTCATCGGACAAGTCGGACAAGGTAGTGCCCCGCGCTGCCGACATGGCGCTGGGCTTTGGCTGGGTCTATCTGGCGCTGACGATCGCCTGCATCATCATGCTGCGGTTGGCTGGCATGCCCATGTTCGATGCGATCAACCATTCGATGACGGCCCTCGGGACAGGAGGTTTTTCGACAAAAGACACCTCGGTCGGTTATTTCCAGAATGCCGGCGTGGAATGGACACTGGCCCTGTTCATGTTCCTGGGCAGCCTGCCCTTTGTTCGATTCATCTCCATGATCAAGGGCGATACCAAGGCGTTGTGGCATGACAGTCAGGTCCGCCACTACACAGCCTTCACCTTGATCGTGGCGGGCTTGCTGGCCCTTTATCTGATCGCCAGGGACCATATGGGCGTGATGGAGGCCATCCGCCATTCCCTGTTCAACTGCGTCTCCCTGATCACCACAACGGGCTTTGCCTCCACCGACTACCTGGCCTGGGGTCATGGGCCGGTGGCCTTGTTCTTCATCTTGACCCTGGTGGGGGGCTGCACCGGCTCCACCTCCGGTGGGATCAAGATGTTCCGGTTTGAAGTTCTGTGGCTGGCCCTGCGTATGCAGATAAACCGCCTGTTCAGCCCGAACCGGGTTATCCCGCTGACCTATAATGGCAAGCCCGTGGATAATGACGTCATCATCTCGGTGATGAGCTTCACCTTCCTCTATATTGCTCTGATCCTGATCTTCGCCGTCCTGCTGGGCCTGACGGGGCTCGATTATGTGACCGCGATTTCCGCCGCCGCCACGGCCCTGGGTAATGTCGGCCCGGGCCTCAGCACCATGATCGGGCCGGTAGGCAATTACGAGCCGCTGCATGATTTTGCAGTGTGGATCATGTCGCTGGCCATGCTGCTGGGCCGGCTGGAACTGTTCACGGTCTTCGTGCTGCTCAGCCCCTCCTTCTGGCGCCGCTGACGCAGCCTCTCGACAGGCACGCCACGACAATTTAAACATCTGTTTGAAGGCCGGAGCACGACTCGGGGGCCGCGAACAAATATCGGGAGGATGCGGGCATGAGCCGGATGGACCGTGGCGAGATCGATTTCATCCTGGATGGCTTGCTGGACCTGGACAGTCTGCTGTCCCGCCCCCGCTTCAGCCATTTGGACCGCGACGCCCTGTCCCAGGTTCTGGACACCGCCGCCGGTCTGGCGGATGAGAAGTTTGGGCCGCATTATCACGAGGCCGATCGCCAAGAACCGGACCGCGTGAACGGCAAGGTCGTGATGCTGCCCGCCGTGAAGGACGCCGTGGACGCCTTTGCCGAGGCCGGCTTCCTGGCCGCCCACCATGATGAGGAACTGGGCGGGCTGCAATTGCCCTGGTGCATCGTGCAGGCGGCCTTCAGCTTCTTCCAGACGGCCAACATTGCCACCGCCGCCTATCCGTTCCTGACCATCGGCGCCGGCAACCTGATCCGCAGCTTCGGTAGCGCGGCACAGCAGGCCAAGTTCCTGGCCCCCATGCTGACGGGGCGGTTCTTCGGCACCATGGCCCTGTCGGAGCCGCAGGCCGGCAGCAGCCTGGCCGATATCCGCACCAGCGCCACGCCCAATGAGGATGGCTCCTACGCTATCACCGGCACCAAGCAATGGATCAGCGCCGGTGAGCATGAACTGTCCGACAATATCGTCCATATGGTGCTGGCCAAGATCAAGGGTGCGCCGGCGGGCGTGAAGGGCATCAGCCTGTTCATCGTTCCCCGCATCCGCGTGAACGATGATGGTACGCTTGGCCCCGACAATGACGTGCGGCTGGTCAGCCTGCTGCACAAGATGGGCTATCGCGGCACCACCAGCACCATCCTGTCCTTTGGCGAGGAAGGGCGATGCCAGGGCTTCCTGGTGGGCCAGGCCCATCACGGCCTGTCCTACATGTTCCAGATGATGAACGAGGCGCGGATCGGTGTCGGGCTGGGGGCGGCGGCCCTTGGCTATGCCGGCTACCGCTATTCCGCGGAGTATGCCCGCACGCGGCCACAGGGCCGCCCGCTGGAGGCGCGCGACCCGACCAGCCCCATGGTGCCGATCATCGAGCATCCCGATGTCCGCCGCATGCTGTTGCAGCAGAAGGCGGCATCGGAAGGCGCCATCGCACTGTGCCTGCTCTGCGCCCGGCTGGTGGACGAAGAGAGGACAGCCCATGAGGAAGCCGGTCGCCGCCGCGCCAGCCTGCTGCTGGAGCTGCTGACCCCCATCGCCAAATCCTGGCCGTCAGAGCACTGCCTGGAGGCCAATAAATGGGCCATCCAAATCCTGGGCGGCTATGGCTACACCCGCGATTATCCCGTGGAACAGTATTACCGCGACAACCGCCTGAACCCCATCCATGAGGGTACCTACGGCATCCAGGCCAACGACCTGCTGGGCCGCAAAGTGTTCATGGATGGCGGGGCCGCGTTTGAAGCGCTGGCCTCCGAAATGGCGATCACGATTACCGCCGCAACTGCACGCCCCAGCCTTGCCGCCCACGCGGCGAGCCTGGGCGAAGCGTTGAGCCGGGTGGCCACCGTGACCGCGCATCTGGGCACGGTGCGGGCCGGCGGTCAGGTGGCGCTGTCACTGGCCAATGCCACCACCTATCTGGAGATGTTCGGGCACACCGTCATGGCCTGGATCTGGCTGCGCCAGGCCCTGGTGGCCGACGCCTGGCTGATGGAGGACAAGGGCGACGCCAGCCATCTGAGTGGCAAGCTGGCCGCCTGCCGCTGGTTCTTCGCCCATGAACTGCCCAAGACCACCACCCAGGCCGCCATCCTGACCAGCCTGGACCGCACCGTCCTGGATGTGGAGACGGCGTGGCTGTAGGAGGGTTGCCCCGGTCAATCGTAGCGCGGATTAGCCAAGCATAATCCGCGAAGCGACGGTGGAGACTGGGTTCCCGCGGATTACGGCTATCGCCTAATCCGCGCTACACGGGTCCCGTGCAACCAGATGAAACAGAAAACAAAGGGGTGTTGCATGGGGCACACCCTTGCCATTGCGAAGGCCGAGGGCCTTCGCTGCGTGCGGACACGGGAATGGCGTTGATGCGTCGCATTGTATCAGGGATCGCAGGGAAAGTTAGCGGTTCGGGGCTCTGTGCCGCCTGACCTGCGATCCCGGTCCTGCTATGGTGCGACGCCCGCCGCCGCCCATGTGATGCTTCATGACCAGCTTGTTCCTGACCGATATCTGGTATTTCGCCCTGCCTTCCGCCGCCTTGAAACGGGGAAAGATGCAAGCGAAGACGCTGCTGGGATTGCCCGTCCTGTTCGCCAGGGACAATGACGGCACTGCCTTCGCGCTGCGCGATATCTGTCCGCACCGGGGCATTCCCCTGTCCTGTGGCCGATTCGACGGGCGGGAGGTGGAGTGCCGCTATCATGGCTGGCGCTTTGATGGCGGTGGCGACTGTACGGCCATCCCTTCCCTGGTCCCGGGCCAGGATTTCGATATCAGCCGTATCAAGGTCCGCCGGTATCCGGTGGCAGAGGCGCAGGGCAATCTCTGGATCTGGATGGGCGATAGCGAACCGGAGGGTGAGCCGCCGCAGATGCCCGACATGGACGGAAGGGTGCCCAACCTGACCGAGGTGATGCATTTCCCCTGCCCTGTCGATCATGCCGTCATCGGCCTGATGGACCCGGCCCATGGGCCCTTCGTGCATCAAAGCTGGTTCTGGCGCTCCTCCCGCTCCATCCATGAAAAGGCGAAGGCCTTCGGTCCCGCCCCTTTCGGCTTTGCCATGAAGCGGCACCGGCCCTCCTCCAACTCCGCCGCCTATAAGTTGCTGGGGGGCGCACCGGAGACGGAGATCACCTTCCGGCTTCCCGGCGTGCGGACCGAACATATCGCCGCCGGTCGGCATCGCATCGTCAACCTGACCACCGTCACGCCGCTGGACGCCAACAATACCGAGGTCACCAACAGCTTCTACTGGACCCTGGGCTGGGCCGATCTGGCCAAGCCCATCCTGCGCCGCTTCGTGCGCCGTTTCCTGGGCCAAGACCGGGATGTGGTGGTGATGCAGCAGCAGGGGCTGGCCCATGACCCGACCCTGATGCTGATCAAGGATGCCGATACCCAGGCCCGCTGGTACCACCAGCTGAAGAACGAGTATCAACGCGCACGCGCCGAAGGACGGGACTTTGTGAACCCGGTGAAGGATACGGTTCTGCGCTGGAGAAGTTAGGGCTTTGCGATGCCCGTAGTGCGGATTAGGCGGCCGCCGCAATCCGCGGAAACCCGTTTTCCGGCGCCGCTCCGCGGATTACGCTTCGCTAATCCGCGCTACGATCCCTACGTGGGCATAAAAAAGGGGCGGTCACCGACATGGTGACCGCCCCTTTTCATTCTCTCAACCGGCCCGATGGATCAGCCGATGATGGCTTCCAGCTGACGGGTGACCTCATCGATCTCCGCCATGCCATCCACCTGCTTCAGCACGCCGCGAGAGGCGTAGTAGGGCAGGATGGGGGCCGTATCACGCTCATAGGCCGCCAGACGCTTGCCGAAGGTTTCAGCATTGTCGTCGGCACGGCGCGTGAACTCCGTCGAGCCGCAATTGTCGCAAGTACCCGCAACCGTCGTCGGCTTGAAATTGTCGTGATAGCCGGTACCGCACTTGGCGCAGGTGAAGCGGCCCGTGACACGGGTGACCAGGGCAGCCCCGTCCACCTTCATCTCGATCACATGATCCAGCCTCAACCCCTTATCGGCCAGCATGCTGTCCAGTGCGGCGGCCTGCGGCACGGTACGGGGGAAACCGTCCAGGATGAAGCCCTTGGCACAGTCCGGCTGATCGATCCGTTCGGAGATCATGGCGATCATGACCTCGTCCGGTACCAACTGCCCCGCCTTCATGATGGCATCGGCGCGCTGGCCCAGTTCCGACCCGCTGCGCACCGCAGCACGCAGCATGTCACCCGTCGAAAGCTGTACGGTACCGTACTTCTTCTCCAGGCGCTGGGACTGCGTCCCCTTACCGGCCCCCGGCGGACCCAACAATATCAGGTTCATCCACGTCTCCCACGCAGCTTGGCCTTCTTGATCAGTCCTTCATACTGATGCGCCAGCAGGTGGGAGTGGATCTGCGCCACGGTATCCATGGTCACCGTGACCATGATCAGCAGGCTGGTACCACCGAAATAGAAGGCGGCCCCATATTCCGCCATCATGATTTCCGGCAGCAAGCAGACCACCGTGATGTAGGCGGCCCCCACCACCGTCAAACGGGTCAGCACGAAGTCCAGATAATCGGCCGTGTTCTTGCCGGGCCGGATGCCCGGAATGAACCCGCCATACTTCTTCAGATTCTCGGCCGTTTCGGTCGGGTTGAAGACGATGGCGGTATAGAAGAAACAGAAGAAAACGATCAGCGCGGTGTACAGCACCATGTAGAGCGGCGTGCCATGCGCGACGAAGCGGGTGATCATGGCCAGCCATTCCGGCCCACCCGCCGACGAGAAGCCGACCGCCGTCAGCGGCAGCAGCAGCAGCGACGAGGCGAAGATGGGCGGGATGACGCCGGCGGTGTTCAGCTTCAGCGGCAGGTGCGAAGCCTCCCCGCCATACATCTTGTTGCCCATCTGGCGCTTGGGGTACTGCACGATCAGGCGACGCTGAGCGCGTTCAAAGAACACGATGCCCGTGATCACGATGACCGCCAGAACCAGCAGACCCAGGATGAACCAGGTGCTCATGGCACCGGTGCGGCCCAGTTCCAGGATCTTCACGAAGGCGCCCGGCAGGGCCGCGACGATACCGGCAAAGATGATCAGCGAGATGCCGTTGCCGACGCCGCGCGACGTGATCTGCTCACCCAGCCACATCAGGAACATGGTGCCGCCGACCATGGTTATGACGGTCGACAGGCGGAAGAACCAGCCCGGATCGATCACCACGCCGCCGCCTGCCTGGTTCATGCCCTCCAGACCCAGAGACAGGCCATAGGACTGCACCAGGGCCAGAGCCACCGTCAGGTAGCGCGTATACTGGTTCAGACGCTTGCGGCCCGACTCGCCTTCCTTCTTCAGCGTCTCCAGCGACGGGGCCACAGCCGTCATCAGCTGAATGATAATCGACGCCGAAATGTAGGGCATGATGTTGAGCGCGAAGATGGACATGCGCTCAACGGCACCACCGGCGAACATGTTGAACATGCCCAGGATGCCGCCCGACTGATTGGCGAAGAAGCTGGCGAAGGCACCGGAATCGATACCCGGCAGAGGAATGTAGGTACCCAGGCGGTAGACGATCAACGCCCCCAGGGTAAACCAAATCCGCTTCTTCAGTTCCGTGGCCTTCGAAAAGGCACCGAAATTGATGTTGGCGGCAAGCTGTTCAGCGGCGGATGCCATAAAAGGCCTCTTGGCAAGTCACTGGTCCGGCCGAAACGGAGGGCCGGCCACTCTCACGCGTATCAACAGGACATAGGGGCATGTGGTCAACATGAAAAACACCAGCACCAGTATGCCATGTGCATCTGGCAGGTGTCCGTTACACCACAGGACCCGGCATCCGGGCTGTCAACCGCCGTTATTCTTTCCGAGCATAGGGGTAAGGCCATCGCGCGGCAGGGTCAATGCCACCAATGTAGGGGCTGCGGCATCTTGTGCCGATCCTGTGCGGGGCGGATTTCAGGCCGCCGCCGTCTCGCTTATCAGGCCCACCATGTTCCCCTCGCTGTCGCGGCAGATGGCAAGATGGATATCCTTGCCGCCAACTCGCGCGATGAGGTGGGCCGGCTGTACAACGGGCGCGCCGGCGGCCTCCAGCGCCGCCAGTGCCACGGCTGCGTCGGGCACGTTGTAGTAAAGGATCGGCCCGGCAACCTGCTCCTGCCCTTCCTGCGGCCCCAACATCAGGCGGGTCTGACCGCACTGAAAGAAGGCCAGCGACGGTGGCGCGTCGAACAGATGCGTAAGGCCCAGTACATCCCGGTAAAAGGCACGGGCGCGGTCCAGGTTTTGTACCGGAATGGCGACCTGCACGATATGCGAGGGGTTCAAGCCCATGGATCACCTTCCCGGCAGATGGTAATGTTTAGCTGAAGATAATTATTAGCAAAGCTAACAATGTCCGTAAAGCATGCCCATGATCAACCGGACAACGTCGCCGAGCGGCTGCATGCCACATCCATCCGGTTGCTGCGCCTGTTGCGGCGGGAAGATGATGATAGCGGTCTGACGGCACCACGCCTGTCGGCGCTGTCGGTACTGGTCTTCGGGGGGCCCCGGTCCCTAAGTGAGCTGGCGGCGGCGGAACAGGTGCGCCCGCCCACCATGAGCCGGATCGTCGATGCGCTGGCGGCGGCGGCGCTGGTCAGTCGTGATCCCGACCCGACCGACCGGCGCGGGGTTCGCATCACCGCAACGGAGGCCGGGCGCGTCCTGCTACTGGCCGGACGGGCCCGCCGGGTTACCGCGCTGGAGGCGCGACTGGCGCCATTAACGGTGGAAGAGCGGCAGGCATTGCAGCGTGCCGTAGAGATTCTGGAAGGCGTTCTGCGCTGACGCGCCATCCATGGGTACCAAACGCAAAGACGCCCGGCTCAATCAAGCCGGGCGCCCTTCGCAGCCATATCTCAAGAATTCCCGCCACATTTGAAATCTGGAACACCAAACATGCTGGGCACTCCAAATGCCCCGGCTGTAATGCGCCGGTGCGGATGGTGACCAGGCAGTGCCTAGCGGCGTTTGCCGCCTTTGCCGCCCCTGTTCGTCTCCATCGGTGCCACGTCCTGATAACAACATAAGCAACTTGCTAACGTCAAGTCGTTTATCATGACGATGTCAGATGTCACATGCCGGCTTGCCTGGGGGGCCGAAACGCAACGAGGCCCCGGATTGCTCCGGGGCCTCGTCACATACTTTACCAACGGCGTTGGTGAAACCGATCAGGCCTCGACGGCCGGCAGGTTCACCTTGCCACCAGCAGCCTCGACCGCAGCGACGGCACCGGCGGAAGCGCCAGCCACGTCGAAGGTCACGGCGGCCTTGATGGCGCCCTTGTTCAGCAGACGCACGCCATCGGCGGAGACACGCACCAGGCCGGCCTTGACCAGCGCTTCGGCGTTCACCGTCTCGGCAACGTTCAGACGACCGTCATCGATGGCCTTCTGCACAGCGCCCACGTTGACCACGGAATAATCCTTGGCGAACGGAACGTTGGAGAAGCCACGCTTCGGCAGACGGCGATGCAGGGGCATCTGGCCGCCTTCGAAGCCCTTGATCGAGACGCCCGTACGGGACTTCTGACCCTTGACGCCACGGCCACCGGTCTTGCCCTTACCGGACCCGATACCGCGACCGATGCGCATGCGAAGCTTGCGTGCGCCCGGGTTTTCACTGATTTCGTTGAGCTTCATGGTCTTGATCCTTCAGGCCGTATCGGGGAAACCTCTTACGAGGCCTCCTCGACGCGCACGAGGTGCCGAACCTTGTTGATCATCCCACGGACAGAAGGGGTATCTTCCAGCTCGCGGGTACGGTTCAGCTTGTTGAGACCCAGACCGATCAGGGTCGCACGCTGGTCGCCCTGGCGGCCAATCGGGCTCCCCGTCTGGGTCACGATGACGGTGTTCTTGTCAGCCATTTACGCGGCCTCCTTCTCGCCTTCGCGCTTGCCCAGGATATCGGACACGCGACGACCACGACGGGCAGCCACCGAACGCGGGCTGACGCACTGCGTCAGAGCGTCGAAGGTCGCCTTGATCATGTTGTGCGGGTTGGAAGTGCCGACCGACTTGGTCACCACGTCCGCCACGCCCAGGGCTTCGAAGATGGCGCGCATCGGGCCACCCGCGATGATGCCGGTACCCGGAGGAGCGGCACGCAGCACGACCTTGCCGGCACCGAAGTGACCGAACACGTCATGATGCAGCGTGCGACCCTCGCGCAGCGGCACGCGGATCATCGAGCGCTTGGCCTGCTCAGTGGCCTTGCGGATGGCCTCCGGCACTTCGCGGGCCTTGCCCGAACCGACGCCGACGCGACCCTTCGCGTCGCCGACAACCACGATGGCAGCGAAGCCGAAGCGACGGCCACCCTTGACCACCTTGGCGACGCGGTTAATCCCGACGAGCTTTTCGACGAGATCATCGCCTTCGCGTTCCTCACGACGATCACGGTTGTCGCGATCGCGGCGCTCGCCACGATCGCGGCCACGCCGCTCATTCTCGCCGCCGGCCGCGCTGTTCTCATTACGAGCCATGCTAACCCCCTTAGAACTGCAGGCCGGCTTCGCGGGCGGCGTCGGCCAAAGCCTTCACACGCCCGTGATACAGGTACTGACCACGATCGAAGTAAACGGTGGTGACGCCTGCGGCGACAGCGCGTTCGGCAATCAGCTTGCCGACGGACTTTGCCGCCTCGGTGTCCGCCCCGGTCTTCAGGCCTTCGCGCACATCCTTCTCCAGGGTCGACGCAGAGACCAGCGTGCGGCCGGCCTCGTCGTCGATGATCTGGGCATAGATATGCTGGCTCGACCGGAAGACCGAGAGACGAGCGCGCCCGCTGCCGACCTTGCGGAGCCGGGCGCGCACCCGCGCCTTGCGGCGCTGGTTGAGATCTTTTTGCTTGCTCATCGTCGTCCGCCTTACTTCTTCTTGCCTTCTTTGCGGATGATCGTCTCGTTATCGTACTTGACGCCCTTGCCCTTGTAGGGCTCAGGCGGACGATAGGAGCGGATCTCCGCAGCGATCTGACCAACTTGCTGCTTGTCAGCACCGCTGATCGAGATGGACGTCGGCTTGTCGCACTTCATCGTGATACCCGCGGGAATGGGGTAGCGGATGTCGTGCGAGAAACCCAGGTTCAGCACCAGCTCCGAACCAGCGACAGCGGCCTTGTAGCCGACGCCGGTGATTTCGAGATTGCGGGTGAAACCCTTGTCCACACCGGTCACCAGGTTGGCAACGTTGGTACGGGCGGTGGCCCAGTTCTGGCGAGCGCGGACCGTTTCGGTCCGCGGCAGGACGACAACATTGCCGCCCTCCAGCTTGGCCTCGATTTCGTCGATCAAGTTCAAGCTGAGCTGACCCAGCTTGCCCTTGGCGGTGACAGTCTGACCGGTGACCTGGACGGTAACGCCGGCCGGCACCGGCACCGGATGCTTTCCGATACGGGACATGTGGCCGTGCTCCTTAGAACACCTTGCAGAGGACTTCGCCGCCGACATTGGCAGCGCGGGCCTCTACATCAGACATGACGCCGCGAGGCGTCGACAGGATCGAGATACCGAGGCCATTATAGACCCGCGGCAGATCGGCGATCTTCGAATAGATGCGGCGACCCGGCTTGGAAACGCGATGCACTTCCTTGATAACCGGCTCGCCTTCGAAGTACTTCAGTTCGATGCGCAGAGACTGCACACCGGGACGGTCTTCCTCCACGGCATAACCGCGGATGTAACCTTCACGCTTCAGGACTTCCAGCACATTGGTGCGGAGCTTCGACGCGGGGCTCGTCACGACCGACATACGGGCTTTCTGACCGTTACGAATACGGGTCAGCATATCGCCCAGGGGATCGCTCAGGCTCATTACCCGACCCTCCTTACCAGCTGGACTTGGTCATGCCCGGGATCTGGCCATTGCTGGCGAGATCACGCAGGGCGACACGGCACAAGCGGAACTTGCGATAGAAGGCGCGCGGACGCCCCGTCAGCTCGCAACGGTTCCGGATGCGGGTACGGCTGCCATTGCGGGGCAGCTGCGCCAGCTTCAGGACAGCCGTGAAACGCTCCTCATCGGAGAGTTCGCGGTTCTTAGCGGTCGCCTTGAGGGCGGTGCGCTTTTCCCGGTGCTTGGCCGCCAGTTCGGTGCGGCGCTTGTTCTTCTCGATAGAGCTCTTCTTAGCCATTGGTCCCCGCCTCCCCGGCGAAAGGCATGTCAAAACCCTTCAGGAGAGCCTTGGCTTCCTTGTCGGTCTTGGCCGTGGTGACGAAGATGATGTCCATGCCGCGGATATCGTCCACCTTGTCGTAGTCGATTTCCGGGAAAATCAGCTGTTCCTTCAGGCCCAGCGCGTAGTTCCCGCGGCCATCGAACGCGTTGCCGTTGATGCCGCGGAAGTCGCGGACGCGCGGCAGCGCGATGGTGACCAGACGATCCAGGAACTCATACATGCGGTCGGCGCGCAGGGTGACCTTGCAACCGATCGGCATGCCTTCGCGCAGCTTGAACTGGGCGATGGACTTGCGAGCCTTCGTGATCACGGGCTTCTGGCCGGTGATAGCAGCCAGCTCAGCGGCAGCCTGCGTCACCTTCTTGCCGTCGCTGGCGGCTTCGCCAACGCCCATGTTGATCACGATCTTTTCGAGACGCGGAATCTGCATGTCGTTGGCGTAGTTAAACTCCGCCTTCAACTTTGCACGCAGGGTCGCGTCGTAGCGTTCTTTCATACGAGCAGCCATGGCGCGCCTCACTCGATCACTTCGCCGGAAGCCTTGGCGAAACGGACCTTGCGACCGTCTTCCAGCGTCCGGAAGCCGACACGGGTCGGCTTGTTGGTCTTCGGGTCGAGGATGGCGACGTTGGACAGGTCCAGCGCCGCTTCGATCTCGACGATGCCGCCCTGCTGCATCGGGGTCTGACGCTGGTGCTTCTTCACCAGGTTGACACCGCGCACCTTGACACGGCCCTCGGACGGGAGAACGGCGATAACTTCGCCGGTCTTGCCCTTGTCCTTACCGGTGATGACAGCGACCTTGTCGCCCTTGCGGATCTTCGCAGCCATCAGAGCACCTCCGGCGCCAGCGAAATGATCTTCATGAACTTCTTGCCGCGCAGCTCACGGGTCACAGGCCCGAAAATGCGCGTACCGATCGGCTCGCCCTGCTTGTTGATCAGCACGGCGGCGTTACGGTCGAAGCGGATGACGGAACCGTCCTCGCGGCGCAGTTCCTTGGCGGTGCGAACGATGACCGCGCGCTGCACGTCACCCTTCTTAACACGACCGCGCGGGATGGCTTCCTTCACCGACACGACGATAACATCGCCGATGGCGGCAAAGCGACGACCAGCGCCGCCCAGCACCTTGATGCACTGCACCCGGCGCGCGCCGCTATTGTCCGCGACTTCCAGGTTGGTTTGCATCTGAATCATGGAATGTCTTCCTTATCTTCAGGCGTTCGGAGTGTCGCCGGTGGCCGAAGCCACGACGACGGTCCACCGCTTCGACTTGGAGATCGGACGACATTCTTCGATCTGGACGGTATCGCCGATCTTGAACGCGTTCGCCTCGTCGTGGGCGGCGTACTTCTTGGACTGCTTGATGAACTTCTTATACACAGGATGCATAACGCGACGTTCGACGAGCACGGTGACAGTCTTGTCACCCTTGTCGGACACCACGGTACCCTGCAGGACGCGACGGGGCATCGTTAACCCCTCCTCAGGACGCGGACACAGCAGACACCGTCTGCTGGCCCAGGATGGTCTTGATGCGGGCGATGTCGCGACGCACCACACGAACCCGCGCGGTATTCTCCAGCTGGCCGGAAGCCTTCTGGAAACGCAGGTTGAACTGTTCCTTCTTGAGCTGGAGGAGCTGATCGTTCAGCTCGTCCGTGCTCTTGCCGCGAAGGTCAGTAGCCTTCGTCATGCCTCACCCCCTTCACCCAGACGGGTGACCATACGCACCTTGATCGGCAGCTTTGCAGCGGCCAGCTCAAAAGCGCGGGTGGCCAGCTCAGCGGGCACACCATCGACTTCGAACATGATACGGCCCGGCGCAACGCGCGCGGCCCAGAATTCGGGCGAACCCTTACCGGAACCCATGCGCACTTCCGCCGGCTTCGAGGACACGGGCAGATCCGGGAAAATCCGGATCCAAACGCGGCCCTGACGCTTCAGGTGGCGGGTGATAGCGCGACGCGCCGACTCGATCTGACGAGCCGTAATACGCATCGGCTCGACAGCTTTCAAGCCGAAAGCGCCGAAATTCAGTGTGGTACCGCCCTTGGAGGCGCCGTGGATACGACCCTTGTGCGCCTTGCGGTACTTGGTACGCTTCGGACTCAGCATGGCATGTAGCCTTCTCTATATCCCTTGCCAGTATCCGGATGATCAGCGAGCAGCCGTCTGTTCCGCGGCGCGCTTGTCCTGCGCCATCGGATCATGGGCCAGCACTTCACCCTTGAACACCCACACCTTGACACCACAGGTGCCGTAGGTGGTCTTCGCGGTGCCAACACCATAGTCGATGTCAGCACGCAGGGTGTGCAGCGGAACGCGGCCTTCGCGGTACCATTCGATACGCGCAATTTCCGCGCCGCCCAGACGGCCGGAGCAGTTAATACGGATGCCCTGGGCGCCCAGACGCATCGCCGACTGCACAGCGCGCTTCATGGCGCGACGGAACGCCACGCGGCGCTCCAGCTGGCTGGCGATGTTCTCGGCGATCAGGCGGGCGTCCAGCTCCGGCTTGCGGATCTCGACGATGTTCAGATTGACCTCGGAACCGGCCATCTTGCTGAGTTCGAGACGCAGCTTTTCGATGTCCGCACCCTTCTTGCCGATCACCACACCCGGACGGGCCGTGTGAATGGTGACACGGGCCTTCTTGGCCGGACGCTCGATGATGACGCGGCTGACACCAGCTGCCTGCAGACGGGTCTGCAGGTAGCCGCGCAGCTTCAGATCCTGATGGAGCAGCTTTGCATAGTCACGACCAGCGTACCAGCGGCTGTCCCACGTCCGGTTGATACCGACGCGCAGGCCGATCGGATTGACTTTCTGACCCATTATTCAGCGGCCCCCTCGGCCTTGTCCTCAGCGCGCTCACGCACGATCACGGTCAGGTTGCTGAACAGCTTCTCGACACGGGCGCCACGACCGCGAGCGCGGGCATGGAAACGCTTCATGACCAGAGCCTTGCCGACCGTCGCGTGGGACACGAACAGGCGGTCAACGTCCAGCTGGTGGTTGTTCTCGGCGTTCGCGATGGCGGACTGGAGGACCTTCTTCACTTCGCCAGCGATACGACGCTTGGAAAATGTCAGAAGGGCGACAGCTTCACCAGCGGACTTTCCACGGATCAGCTGTGCAACCAGGTTCAGCTTCTGCGGGCTCGTGCGGATCATTCCGCCGAACGCCTTGGCCTCAGTCTCGCTGAGGCGCCGTTCTGCAGCCGGCTTTCCCATGATTACTTCCTCTTCGCCTTCTTGTCGGCCGCATGGCCGTAGAACGTACGGGTCGGCGAGAACTCACCGAACTTGTGACCGATCATATTCTCGGTCACCAGCACCGGCACGAACTTCTGGCCATTGTAGACGCCGAAGGTCAGACCAACGAAATGCGGCAGGATCGTGGAACGACGCGACCAGATCTTGATGATCTCGTTGCGGCCCGACGCACGCGCCTTGTCTGCCTTCTTCAACAGGTAGCCGTCAACGAACGGCCCCTTCCAAACGGAACGAGTCACGGCAGCACTCCCTTACTTAGCGCGGCGGCGGATAATGAGCTTATCCGTGCCCTTGTTCTGACGCGTCTTCTTGCCCTTGGTCGGCTTGCCCCACGGCGTGACCGGGTGACGGCCACCGGAGGTACGGCCTTCACCACCACCGTGCGGGTGGTCGATCGGGTTCATGGCGACGCCGCGAACGGACGGACGCTTGCCCAGCCAACGGTTACGACCGGCCTTGGCGATGACCACATTGGACTGGTCCGGATTGGACACAGCGCCGATGGTGGCCATGCACTCGCCGCGGACCATGCGCAGCTCGCCCGAGGGGAGCTTCAGCTGAGCATAGCCCTGATCGCGACCGACCAGCTGCAGGTACGTGCCGGCGGAGCGAGCCAGCTGACCACCCTTGCCGGCCTTCAGTTCCACATTGTGGACGATGGTTCCGACGGGGATGTTGCGCAGCGGCATCGCATTACCGGGCTTCACGTCCACCTTCTCGCCGGAGATGACAACGTCACCGGCCTTCAGGCGCTGCGGAGCCAGAATGTAAGCGAGAGTGCCGTCCGTGTACTTCACCAGAGCGATGAAGCCGGTACGGTTGGGGTCATATTCCAGGCGCTCGACAGTCGCCGGCATATCGAACTTCGTACGCTTGAAGTCGATGATGCGGTACGTGCGCTTGTGACCGCCACCCATGCGGCGGGCAGTGATGCGACCCGTGTTGTTGCGACCGCCGGAGCCCGAAAGGCCCTCGGTCAGCATCTTGACGGGCTTGCCCTTATGCAACTCCGAACGGTCCACCAGAACGAGCTGGCGGAGGCTCGGCGTAATCGGACGGAAAGTCTTCAAAGCCATAGCTCTACCCTCACACGCCGGTGGTCACGTCGATGGAGCTGCCCTCGGCGAGGGTAACCACGGCCTTCTTGTAGTCCGACCGGCGACCGATCATACCCTTGAAGCGCTTGGTCTTCCCCTTGACCACGGAGGTATTCACCGCCGTGACCGTCACCTTGAACAGGCCTTCAATCGCGGCCTTGATTTCGGGCTTCGTCGCATCCATGCGCACCTTGAAGGTGACCTGGTTGTGCTCCGAACCCATGGTGGCCTTCTCGGTGATCACGGGCGCGACGACAACGTCGTACATGCGCTCGGCCGAGATGGTCGTCTTCTTCGCAGTGCTCATTTCAGGCGAGCCTCCAGCTGCTCGACAGCATTGCGCGTGAGGACGAGAACGTCCCGGCGCAGGATGTCGTACACGTTGGCGCCCTGTTCCGGCAGCACGTCGATGTGCGGAATGTTGCCGGCGGCACGGGCGAAATTCACATCGACGTTGGAACCGTCAATGATCAGCGCCGAGGTCAGGCCCAGGGCCTGCAGCTGCCCGAACAGCACCTTGGTCTTGTGGCTTTCGGCCTTGGCGGCCTCCAGCACAACCAGCTTGCCTTCGGCGGCCTTGACCGACAGGGCGGTCTTCAGGGCCAGCTTGCGGACCTTCTTGGTCAGGTCGTGCTCGTGGGAGCGGACGACCGGCCCGAAAATCCGAGCGCCACCGCGAAACTGCGGCGAACGCAGGCTGCCGGCGCGAGCGCGACCGGTGCCCTTCTGGCGCCACGGCTTCTTGGTGGTGCCGGAGATCTCGGAGATCGTCTTGGCCTTGTGAGTGCCGGCGCGGCGCTTGGCCAGCTGCCACAGCACCATGCGGGCCAGGATGTCCTGACGAGCCGGCAGGCCGAACACGTCTTCCGACAGCTCGATCTCACCAACGGTCTCGTTGTTCAGGTTTTTGATGGACGTCTTCATTTATCAGCCCTCCGCCGCAACAGCTTCAGCGGCCGGAGCACGGAAGGCACCGGGGAACGGCACGCCCTCGGGCAGCTTCTTCTTGACGGCGTCCTTGACGAGGACGAAAGCGCCCTCATGGCCCGGGACAGCGCCCTTGACCAGGATCAGACCGCGCTCGGCGTCGACCGACACGACCTTCAGGTTCTGGACGGTGACGGTGTCGACACCCATGTGACCGGGCATCTTCTTGTTCTTGAAGGTCTTACCGGGATCCTGACGGCCACCGGTCGAACCGATGGAGCGGTGCGACACGGACACGCCGTGGGTCGCACGCAGACCGCCAAAATTCCAGCGCTTCATACCGCCGGCAAAACCCTTACCCAGGGTAGTGCCCTGCACGTCCACGAACTGGCCGGAAACGAAATGATCCGCGGTCAGCTCAGCACCAACCTCGATCAGGTTGGCGGGAGCCACGCGGAACTCGACGAGCTTCTTCTTCGGCTCGACCTTGGCCTTGGCGAACACCTCACGCTGGGCCTTGGCGACGTTCTTCACCTTGGCCTTGACGGCACCGAGCTGGAGGGCGGTGTAGCCATCCTTCTCTTCCGTCTTGTGGGCGACGACCTGGACCTGGTCCAGCTTCAGCACAGTCACCGGCACGCTTTCACCCTCGTCTGTGAAGACGCGGGTCATGCCGACCTTCTGCGCGATCAATCCGGATCGCATCTGTTTTTCTCCATAACTCGGGACATCCTCAGATCGGGAGAGGTCCCGTACTCCACCAAACTCGATTACAGCTTGATTTCGACGTCGACGCCGGCGGCCAGGTCGAGCTTCATCAGCGCATCAACCGTCTGGGGCGTCGGATCGACGATATCCAGCAGACGCTTGTGGGTGCGAATCTCGAACTGCTCGCGCGACTTCTTGTCGATGTGCGGGCTGCGGTTCACCGTGAACTTTTCCAGCTGCGTGGGCAGCGGAATCGGACCGCGGACGCGCGCACCGGTCCGCTTCGCGGTGTTGACGATCTCGCTGGTGCTTTGGTCGAGCACGCGATGATCAAACGCCTTAAGGCGGATCCGGATATTCTGATTGTCCATGTCCTAGACCCCAAAAAGAGCAGGGTTTATACCCAAAGAGTGGGCCGGCCCCAAGTACTTTCGGGCCGGCCCCACCACATTGCTGTGATGCGTCGAAGCGATAGGCTTACTTGACGATCTTCGAAACGACGCCGGCGCCGACGGTACGACCGCCTTCACGGATGGCGAAGCGCAGGCCTTCGTCCATGGCGATCGGGGCGATCAGCTTCACGGCGAAGCGGATGTTGTCGCCGGGCATCACCATTTCCGTACCTTCCGGCAGGGTCACCGAACCGGTGACGTCCGTGGTGCGGAAGTAGAACTGCGGACGATAGTTGGCGAAGAACGGCGTGTGACGGCCACCCTCTTCCTTCGTCAGGATGTAGGTCTCAGCCTCGAAGTCCGTGTGCGGGTTGATCGAGCCCGGCTTGGCCAGAACCTGACCGCGCTCGACGTCCTCACGCTTCGTACCACGCAGCAGCGCGCCGATATTGTCGCCAGCCTGGCCCTGGTCCAGCAGCTTGCGGAACATTTCAACGCCGGTCACGGTCGTCTTCACGGTGGCCTTCAGGCCCACGATCTCGACTTCCTCACCGACCTTGACGATGCCCTTCTCGACGCGGCCCGTCACCACGGTGCCACGGCCCGAGATGGAGAACACGTCTTCGATCGGCATCAGGAACGGCTTGTCGATCGGACGCTCCGGCTGCGGGATGTACCGGTCAACCTCGGCCATCAGCTTCAGCACGGCTTCACGACCGATTTCCGGGTTCGTGTCGTTCAGGGCGCAGACGGCGGAGCCGGGAACGATGGGAATGTCGTCGCCGGGGAAGCCGTAGGAGGTCAGCAGCTCGCGCAGCTCCAGCTCCACCAGCTCAACCAGGTCCGGATCGGCCAGATCCATCTTGTTCAGGAACACGACCAGGGCCGGCACGCCGACCTGACGGGCCAGCAGGATGTGCTCGCGCGTCTGCGGCATCGGGCCGTCAGCGGCCGAGCACACCAGGATCGCGCCGTCCATCTGCGCCGCGCCGGTGATCATGTTCTTCACATAATCGGCGTGGCCGGGGCAGTCCACGTGGGCATAGTGACGGTTGTCCGTCTCGTACTCGACGTGAGCGGTCGAGATCGTGATGCCGCGGGCCTTCTCTTCCGGCGCCTTGTCGATCTGGTCGTACGCCGTGAACGTGGCGCCGCCCTTTTCGGCCAGCACCTTCGTGATGGCGGCCGTCAGAGACGTCTTGCCATGGTCAACGTGACCGATGGTGCCGATGTTGCAGTGCGGCTTCGTCCGCTCAAACTTAGCCTTAGCCATGATGTTCCGTCCTCATTTCAATCGGTTGACGACCAGTTCAGGCCACCTTGCTGCGAAGCTCGTCAGCGATGGCGTGCGGCGCCGGTTCATACGTTTCGAATTGCATCGAGTACTGTGCCCGGCCCTGACTGCTGGACCGCAGCGTATTCACATAACCAAACATCGTCGCCAGCGGCACCTTGGCATCGATCACCCGGGCATTGCCCCGCTGATCCATGCCGAGGATCTGCCCCCGGCGGCTGTTCAGGTCGCCGATGATATCGCCCAGATATTCATCCGGGGTCATCACCTCGACCTTCATCACGGGCTCAAGCAGGACGGGGCGAGCCTTGGCCAGCCCTTCCCGCAATGCCGTCCGCGCAGCCATTTCAAATGCCTGCGCAGAGCTTTCCACATCGTGGAAGGCGCCGTCGACCAGTTCGACCCGGATATCGACCACCGGATAACCGGCAACCACACCCGACGTCCTGGCGGCCTCAAGCCCCTTCTGCACGCCCGTGACAAATTCCTTGGGCAGCGTTTCCGCCGACACCTTGTTCACGAACACCAGCCCCCGCCCCGCTTCCGCCGGCTCCACCACCAGCTTGACGCGGGCGAACTGGCCGACATTGCCGATCTGGCGCCGATGCGTGTGATCCACCTCGCCCCGCGTGGTGATGGTTTCGCGGTAGGCCACCTTGGGCTTGCCCACCGCCGCCTCCACCCGGAACTCCCGGCGCATGCGGTCCACGATGATCTCCAGATGAAGCTCACCCATGCCCCGCAAAATCGCCTGGCCCGATTCGGGATCGCGGCCGATCCGGAAGGAAGGGTCCTCAGCCGCCAGACGGCCAAGTGCCACTGCCATCCGGTCATGATCGGCCTGACTACGCGGCTCGACCACCACCTCGATCACCGGCTCGGGAAACTCCATCCGTTCCAGCAGGATTGGATGGGCCGGATCACACAGCGTATCCCCCGTCGTCGTCCCTTCCAGGGAAGCAAACGCGACGATATCGCCCGCATGAGCTTCCTCAATCTCCTCCCGGCTGTTGGCATGCATCAGCAGCATGCGACCAGCCTTCTCTTCCTGCTTCTTGCCGGGATTGGCCATGACGGCATCCTGACGCAAAGAACCGGAATAGATACGAGCGAAGGTCAGAGATCCCACAAACGGATCATTCATCACCTTGAACGCCAGCGCCGCGAAGGGCGCCTCGTCACTAGCGGCGCGGGTGACCGCATCGCCCGACGGCGTCGTACCCTGAATGTCGCCCTTATCCGCCGGGGAGGGCAGAAAATCGACGACGGCATCCAGCATGGGCTGCACGCCCTTATTCTTGAAGGCCGACCCGCACAGCACCGGAACGAGCTTCAGCCCGATCGTGCCCTTGCGGATCAGGTGACGCAGTTGCTTCTCATCCGGCTCAACACCGGACAGGAAGGCATCGGTCGCCGCCTCTTCCATATCGACCGCCTGCTCGACCAGCTTGGCGCGCCAGCGCCTTACCTCGTCCAGCATATCGGCCGGCACATCCACCGTATCGAACCGGGCCCCCAACATGTCGTCGGCCCAGATGATCGCCTTCATGGCAATCAGGTCGACAACACCCTTGAAGCCCGTCTCCACACCCAGCGGCAACTGAAGCAGCACAGGGTTGGCCCCCAACCGCTCCGCAATCATCGCCACCGTCCCCAGAAGGTCCGCGCCGACGCGGTCCATCTTGTTCACGAAGCAGATACGCGGCACGCGGTACTTATCCGCCTGCCGCCATACCGTCTCCGACTGGGGCTCGACACCCGAGACCGCATCGAACAGGGCAACCGCACCGTCAAGAACCCGCAGGGAACGTTCAACCTCAATGGTGAAGTCGACGTGCCCCGGCGTGTCGATGATGTTGATGCGGTGGTCCTTCCAGACGCAGGTCGTGGCTGCCGAGGTGATCGTGATGCCCCGCTCCTGCTCCTGTTCCATCCAGTCCATCGTGGCGGTGCCGTTGTCGACCTCGCCAATGCGATAGGACTTGCCCGTGTAAAACAGGATCCGCTCCGTCGTCGTCGTCTTGCCGGCATCAATGTGCGCGGCAATGCCGATATTCCGATAAGAGTGGATGGGATGGGACCGGGCCATGGATTGGGGCGTCCGAACTTACCAGCGGTAGTGCGAGAAGGCCTTGTTGGCTTCGGCCATGCGATGCGTGTCTTCACGCTTCTTCACGGCGGTACCGCGCTGCTGCGCGGCATCCAACAGCTCACCCGACAGACGCTCGGTCATGGTGTTTTCCGAACGGTTGCGGGCCGCACCGATGATCCAGCGGATCGCCAGGGCCTGCGCACGGTCGGAACGCACTTCCACCGGAACCTGATAGGTCGCACCACCGACACGGCGGGAACGAACTTCCAGATACGGACGGACATTGTTCAGGGCGTCATGGAAGAGCTGCAGAGCGTCCTGCTTCGTCTTCACCTCGATGCGGTCGAGAGCACCATAGACGATGGACTCAGCCACCGACTTCTTGCCGTCGTACATCAGGCAGTTCATGAACTTCGTCAGCACGATATCGCCAAACTTGGCATCGGGCAGAACTTCGCGCTTGTCGGCTTTACGACGACGGGACATTGCTCGCTCTCCTTACTTCGGACGCTTCGCGCCGTACTTCGACCGGCGCTGCTTCCGATTCTTCACGCCCTGAGTATCGAGCGTGCCGCGGATGATGTGATAACGCACACCGGGAAGATCCTTCACGCGGCCACCACGGATCATGACGACCGAGTGCTCCTGAAGATTGTGACCTTCACCGGGGATGTAGCTGATGACCTCGTAGCCGTTCGTCAGGCGCACGCGGGCGACCTTACGAAGCGCCGAGTTCGGCTTCTTCGGGGTGGTGGTGTAGACACGGGTGCAGACGCCACGCTTCTGCGGGCATTCCTGCAGGGCCGGCACCTTATCCCGGGCCACCAACGGAGCCCGCGGCTTGCGGATCAACTGACTGATCGTCGGCATGAACGCCCTTCGCCTTTTCTCATATCCCCGAAACGGGGATGTCATTCCAAACCGGTCGCACCACCAACCTCATAATGACGGACGAAAAACACCCGCATACGAAGCTGGAGGCTCCGTGCGGGAGAATCTCATGCGCCGTCCGAACAAGGACTCGGGTGCGGCTATCGACTGTTCCGGGGAGGTTCCTTGGAGCTGGCCAACGTCCCTGATGGGTAAGCGCTTGATGCCAACAGTGGGGACAGCGTCTAGACGCCACGAGGGCGGGCTACAGCCTGCCCCCCCGAAATAGGTTGGCGGACTATAGGGATGTCGCCCCCCCCCGTCAAGCGCGACCCTAGGCCTTCCGCCACGTTGCCAACGCATCCTGGCCCCCAGGAGTCCGCAGGGCTGAAAGGCCCGTCAGGGGGCAGATGTTGCTGCCAGCGGCGGGCCATCGGCGGGGAGGGTCAGTTCCACATCCTCATAAACCTCGGCCATGGGGATGGTGACGCCGATGCTGTCGAGCGTGATGGAGGCTTCCAGACCCCGGATCGTTTCGACAATCCAACGGTCGCCATCGGCCCGCCAGAGCAAGGCTCGGGCCTCGTCCTGGTCCAGTTCCAGGACCTGCTGGATACCGACCGAGGCATAATCATCACGCTTGCGGGCCATTTCGCTGGCGGAATTGCTGGGCGAAAGGATTTCAACGGCCAGCAGCGGCATTTCCGCCGTCCGCCGGTCCGGGCCGCAACGGACCATCAGGTCCGGCGCGCGGACGGTCCAACGCTTGTCGATGCGCAGCACGCTGCCGCTCTCCACAACGCAGGGGCGGCCAGCATATTTCAGGCCCTGCTTCAGGCTGGCCCCCACATTCACATCCATGCGCCCATGGCTGCGGGTCGGCGCTGGCTGTGCCACCGGCCATCCTTCCACCAGCTCATAACGCAGGTCATCGCCCGAGTCCCAGCACAGGAACTCCTCTATGTTCATGCGTTTCAGGTCAGACCCGTCAAGAGCGACGGCCATGGCGGCATCCCGGCGGCGAACGTTCGGTTACCTTATATACCCCGAATCGTGCTGGCACACCATCCGCGCTGCTTTCCGCCACCCCGCCATGCTTGCGGCCCCACTGGCCTCATCGCGCGCACGGGACTATATAGGCCGCTTGTTTTCAAGGACCCTTCCCCATGACTAAGCAGACCCATTCCCCCGCCGCCGCGCCCAAGGTCGGCATCGTCTCCCTCGGTTGCCCCAAGGCACTGGTGGACAGTGAACGCATCCTGACCAAGCTGCGGTCGGAAGGGTATGAGATCTCGGGCTCCTATGACGGGGCCGACGTCGTGCTGGTCAATACTTGCGGCTTCCTGGACAGCGCCAAGGCCGAGAGCCTGGAGGCCATCGGCGAGGCCATCAAGGAAAACGGCAAGGTTATCGTCACCGGCTGTCTGGGCAAGGAAGAGAGCCTGATCCGTCAGAACCACCCCAATGTCCTGGCTGTGACGGGTCCGCACCAGTATGAGCAGGTGGTCAGCGCCGTTCACGAGGTGGTGCCGCCGCGTCATGATCCGTATCTGGATGTGGTGCCGCCGCAGGGCCTGCGCCTGACGCCCCGCCACTACGCCTATCTGAAGATCTCCGAGGGCTGCAACAACCGCTGCACCTTCTGCATCATCCCGTCCATCCGCGGTGATCTGGTCTCCCGCCCCGCCAACATGGTGCTGGCCGAAGCCGAGGCGCTGGTGAAGGCCGGCGTGAAGGAGATCCTGGTCGTCAGCCAGGACACCTCGGCCTATGGCATGGACACCCGTTATGCCGAAAGCAAATGGAAGGGCCGCCAGGTCCGCGCCAAGTTCATTGATCTGGCCCGTGAACTGGGTGACCTGGGCGCCTGGATTCGCCTGCACTATGTCTATCCCTATCCGCATGTGGACGAGGTGATCGGGCTGATGGCCGAGGGCAAGGTGCTGCCCTATCTGGACATCCCCTTCCAGCATGCCGCCCCCAACGTCCTGAAGGCCATGAAGCGGCCGGCCAACACCGACAAGGTGCTGGACCGGATCAAGATGTGGCGCCAGGGCTGCCCCGACCTGACCTTGCGCTCCACCTTCATCGTGGGCTTCCCTGGTGAGACGGAGCAGGATTTCCGGTATCTGCTGGACTGGCTGACCGAGGCGCAGATCGACCGTCTGGGTTGCTTCAAGTATGAGCCCGTGGCGGGCGCACCCGCCAACGAAATCCCCGGTGCCGTACCGAAAGAGGTGCAGGAAGAACGCTGGAACCGCCTGATGGCGCACCAGCAGGAAATCAGCGCCACGCGTTTCGCCACCAAGATCGGTCGCGAGATGGATGTGCTGATCGACGAGGTTGACGAGGAAGGGGCCGTTGGCCGCTCCTGGGCCGATGCCCCTGAGATCGACGGTGCTGTCTACCTAAATGACGAATTCAAGGTGAAGCCGGGCGACATGGTCCGCGTGAAGATCGAGGAAGCCGACGAATACGATCTGTGGGGCAGCGTCATTCGCTGATTTCTTTTACGTCCCTTTCACCAGGCCATTGATTTTCCTGTCTGGTTTGTCCGATAGGTTGGAAAAACCTATCGGACAGGGGATTTAAATTGCAGGGTTTCGATCTTTTCCTGAGCGCCCCGGCGCTGATCCAGCTTCATGCCGTGCTGGCGGCCACGGCCATCATCCTGGGTGGCGTACAGTTTGCCATGCCCAAGGGTACGCCGACCCACCGGCTTCTGGGCCGCATCTGGGTGGCCGCCATGGCGACCGTGGCGGTGTCCTCCTTCTTCATCCATGAAATCCGGATGTTCGGGCTGTTCAGCCCCATCCATCTTCTGTCAGTGCTGACGCTGATCACGCTGTGGCAAGCCATCCGTTTGGCTCGGCGAGGCGATATCGCGCGTCACAAGAAGGCGATGGTGCGGCTTTACGTTCTGGCGCTGCTTATCACCGGAGCCTTCACACTGCTGCCCGGCCGCCTGATGTATAAGGTGTTCTTCGGCGGTTGAGCCAATCGCCAGAGTTTTTGACCAATGGCGTTATCGTAGCGCGGATTAGCGAAAGCGTAATCCGTGGAGCAACGGTGAGGGGATTTCCGCGGATTACGGCTCACGCCTAGACCGGGTTTACGTTGACTGGAATCACCCCCTATCGTCATCCCGGCGAAAGCCGGGACCCAGCGTAAAGCGGCGTCTGCCGCGACATGAATCATATCGGCGCTAACCGCGCCTCACGCGGGGTCCCGGCTTCCGCCGGGATGACGAAGAAAACGCGCTTCCAGTCAGAAGAAGTCCGCTCTAATCCGCCATACGCAACCGCCATTGCAGCGCCAACGGTATGAACGGAGCGGGGACTACTCGTCCCCGATCCACACCTTGGCAGCCAAAAGGCGCTGCGCCCCTTCGCGCAGCTCATCATGCAGGTGCCGGACCTCCGTCACGACCCGTTCTTCCAGCTGGTCCAGCTTACGGCCACGATGGGCATGCAGCAGGCTGCCCAGCTTCTTGGCCGTGCGGGCCAGCGGCGCGAAGGAACGGCCAACGCCCAGCACCTCGTCCCGGTAATCGGGCTGAAGCACATTGGGGTACAGCCGGTCCATGCGGTCCAGCGCCAGGGTCAGCTGGGTACGGTTCATCAACCCACCCTCAATTCCGGATAACCGGGCGCCAGCGCGGCGACTTACCCCCACCCTGCCCAGTCTTGGCCTCTGCCGCCTGAACGCGCAGCGAGCCCGGCGGTGGCGGGGTTGGCACCGCAGTCGGGGCCGCCTGACGGGTAGTCAGCGACCGCAGCCAGTAGATATGCGCGATAGCGACAACCGCACCGACGGGAATGGGTGCCGCCACCAACAGCATCGGGTTCTGCTCCGCGATGGACATCGCCTGCGGCAGGCTGCGCAGCACCTCCCCCACGATGGAGGCGGCACCGACCCCCGACAGGGCCGCGAATAGCAAGCCTACCCTGCCTGACAGAAAACCCTTGGCCATGGCCAACCACTCCCACCCAAAATCAGTGACGGCTATTTAGGCGTTGGCATGCTGGCTTGCCAAGGGCGAAGCGTCAAACCCCGTAATGGAAAAGGGCCGCCCCGTTTCCG